>CAMJRV010000223.1 GCA_946408315.1 uncultured Bacillota bacterium
GCCAAATACCCGTTTTTGTGGTTTCATACTCCGTGTTCTCCCTTTGAGTCCAGGTCACTTTTCCCTCGGTTTGGATTTGCGGGGAACCATCCTTTCTGTACACGCGCTTCCTGCTCTTTCAATTCGTGGATCGACCACAGCATGGTAAAGCCCAGTACGGCAAGCGCGCCGGACAATACGGTCTGCATGATGAACAGGGATGCGGCGCAGCAGATCAGGCCGCCGACCAAAAACACAGGCCAAATACGCCATGTGAAATAGTATTCGCATTTGATGACAATAGGATGAAATATACCGATGATGAGAAAAGAAACGACTCCGATGATAATGCCCGACCAATACATACGCATGCCCTCTCTTTTTATCGTTATTAAGATTTATTACTGATAACATAACTGTATAATATAATTGCCGCCTTGTCAATGGTGGAAGGAGATTTATTCCAATGTAAAAAAATGCATATTTGTGTCAATTCTTATCCCACTTCATATTGAAAAATGCCGTATTTTGCAGTATAGTCTTATTAAAAATAAACGGCATCGGGTGGTAGATTATGAAAAGAAAGACGGCGGTATGCCTGGTCTTGCTTCTGAGCCTGTTTTCTCTGGCAGGCTGCGGTAAAGAGAATACGAAAATCGGTTTCGCCGGATGCCTGACAGGAACCAATTCGGAGCTGGGCGTAAGCGGCATGTACGGCGCGCTCCTTGCTGTGGAAGACCTCAATCAGGCCGGTGGGATCAAAGGAAAAAAACTGGAGTTGATCACGAAGGATGATCACGGCGACAGCGAGGCCGCTTTGAAAGCGGACAAGGAGCTTGCGCGGGAGGGCTGCGTCGCGGTCATCGGGCATATGACGAGCGACATGGCCGAATTGACGGTTCCCTATATCAATGAAAAACGAATGCTCATGATCAGTCCGACGATAGCGCTGCCGTCGCTGAGCGATGCCGACGATTATTTTTTTCGGCTGATCCCTTCGACTCAGGAGCAGTCGGAGCGGATTGCGGAGGAGATCAGAAAGCAGAACGTCAAAAAGGTGCAGATCATCTATTCCGAGCAGAATACCGTGTTTGCCAATTCCATCAATGATTGCCTGATTGAGAATTTGTCGGGACATAATGTCGGAATGGAATTGCTCGGGGCTGTCGGTGTAAAGGACAATCCGGATTATGAAGAAAAGATAAACGAAATAAAGGAATCCGATGCGGATGCTCTTGTCATCATCGCTTCCGCAGACGTCGTGGCAGGGTTTGCCCAGTCTCTGCATCGTATCAAAGCTGACAAGACGGTATTTTTACCGGCATGGTCCATGACGAACGATCTGATTCAGAGGGGCGGACCGGCGGTCGAAGGATATTACGGCGTCAATTTCATCGATTATGATTCCCGCTCGGAGGATTACATCCGCTTTCGGGAGGAATATATTCAAAAATACGGCGAAGAGCCGACCTTTGCCTCGATCCTGAGCTATGAGTCGGTGACGGTGCTGACGGCCGCGATGAAGGAAGCGGCCGGCTACCGTGGAGATGATTTGAAAGAAGCGATCCTTGCTATCGAAAAATTTCACGGCCTGCAGGGCGAGCTTTCATTGAATCAGTTTGGTGATATCGATAGAGAATGCTATTTGTACCAGATCAGAGATGGCAAATTTGTAAAAACGGAAGGCGAATCATGAAAACCAGCAGGAAGAAAACATTCATCTTATCGATTTTCGCAGGGAATCTCATTATGATCATCATTCCCGTCTTTGTTGTCGCCCTCGTGGTCAACTATGCATTTCACACGTATTTGGCGCGGGATATCGCACAGAAGGATAAAATGATGCTCTACAATGTGAAGCAGAATGTGGCGTCGTTTCTCCGGGATGCGGAAAACACCCTGGAGTTCGTCAGCCTGACGGCGGATTCTCAGGACGGCGAAGCCCTGGATCACGAGATCGCGCGGATCAATCAGATTAAAAGCTATTTTGAGAATATCGAAATCATCGATGCGGAAGGCTATGTGGTCAATACGCTGCCGGTCAACAAAAATCAGCTTGGCCATAACAGGAGCGGCGAGGAGTATTACGCCTATCTGGACGACAGCGGGGACAGCTACTGGTCCGTTCCGTTTATTTCTGCAGTAAGCGGAGAGCCTACGGTTACCGTTGCGCTGAAAGGAGAGGACCGGATCGTTATCGGTTATCTGAATTTAAACTATCTGAGCGTATTGACCGGACAGTTCGTAGAGGCGGACCCCGATCTGAAAGCTTTGATCCTGGACGGGTACGGAAGATATATCGCCGGAAGCGATATCAATATGGTTCGCCAAAGGCAGCTGGAACCTTATTTCAGCAAGCTGAGAGCGAACACCTCGACCACCTGGCCGATCGAATTCATGCGGTCGGACGAAAAGCTCGGCTTTTCCATGAAGACCGAAAGCCCCGACTGGTATCTCGTCATTTACGACGAGATTACCGAATCGATGAAGAAGATCAATGCGCTGCTGAATCTGTTCCTTTTCCTGATCTCTGCGCCTTTCCTTTGCACTCCTGTCCCTGATTCGAGCCTCCAAGATCAAACAGCATATCGATCAATTTCTGCGTCAGACCGAGACCCTTGCAGCCGGGAACTTTCAGGTCGATTTCCCCGATCAGAAGTATGATGAGTTCCACAAGCTGGCGGAAAATTTCAGAGCGATGGCAGAGACGCTTGAGGCCCGGGATAAGGAGCTGGAACGGATGGCGTATACGGACAGCCTGACTGGTTTTAAGAACAAGGCGTATTTATATGAGCTGGGCTGGATGGAAGCGCCGATTGGAGCGGAGCTGTTCGGGATGATCTATCTCGACATCGATAATTTCAAAAATATCAACGACAGCTACGGCCATACGCTGGGCGATGATCTTTTGGTCACGGTAAGCGAACGGCTCAGGGACTGTATCGGGGAAGACGTGATCGTCACCCGGTTCGGCGGAGACGAGTTTGTTCTCATCGTTCCCGACGACAGGGGTCTTCAGCTCACCCACGAAACGATAGATAAGCTTATCGATACGTTCAAAACTCCGTTCTTTATCGACGAACGGGGATTTTTCGTAACGGTGAGCATGGGGATCAGCGTCAGTGAGCGCGAAGGTTATGACTTCGATCTGATGCTAAAGGCTGCCGATATCGCCATGTATCAGGCAAAGGAGAGCGGAAAAAACAACTATATGTTCTACGATCCTGAGATGGATCGGAAGATCAAGAGAAGGCTCCTGATCGAGATGAATCTGCGGAACGCTCTGGACGACGAAGAATTCAGCCTGGTCTATCAGCCGCAGATTCTGGCAAAGAGCGGGCAAGTCAGGGGCTTTGAGGCACTGATCAGATGGAACAACAAGGAGCTCGGCCAGGTCAGTCCGCTGGATTTCATCCCGGTTGCCGAGGAAACGGGCATGATCGAAAAAATCGGAAAATGGGTAATCCAAAGCGCGTGTGAAACGATTCGGACGATCAACAGCGTGAACGGAACTGATTATATCATGTCGATCAACGTATCTCCCGTTCAGATCAGCAATCCGTTCTTTCTGACGGATTTATATGAAATTATCCAGGAAACGGGGATCAAGAACGAATGGATTGAAATTGAGATAACGGAAAATGTGTTCCTTGCCAACGTGGAAGAGGTGATATCCATCATTCTTCACCTGACCTCCAGGGGGATTTTGATCTCCCTGGATGACTTCGGGACCGGATATTCCTCCCTTTCCTATCTGAACAAGCTGCCCATCGACACGTTGAAAATAGACAGGGAATTCATAAGAAACCTGATCCACGATAAAGACGATCAGAAAATGGTGGAATCCATCGTATTACTGGCACATAAGCTCGGAATATTTCTCGTTGCGGAAGGCGTGGAGAATCAGAGCCAGGTAAGGCTCCTCAACGATTTTTCCTGTGACTGCATTCAGGGCTTCTACTTCAGCAAGCCCTTACAGTCAGACGCCTTACTTGAATTGATTGAATCCGGTAATCTCGATTCGGAGATCAAATCGAAATATTAAGGGGGGTGAAGGAACATGGATCATTTCTATAAACAGATATTGGGCGAATCTCCGGTGGGATATTCCTACCATCGGATGATTTACGACGAGGAAGGAACGCCGTCCGACTATGAGTTTATTGAAATTAACCGGGCGTTCGAGGAGTACACAGGTCTGAAACGGGAAGATGTGATCGGCAGGAGGATTCGGGAAGTCATGCCGAAGATCGTTTATGACGAATTTGACTGGATCGGGTATTACGGCGACATCGCGTTGAACGGGGGGAAGTCGGAGTTTGAGCAGTTCGAGGAAACCCTCGGAAGGTATTACCGGGTCAACGTATTTTCTCCCGGCAAAGATCACTTTGTCACACTTTTTACCGACATTTCAAAAGAAAAGAAGGACTTGATTGAAAATATGACGTTGATCACCGCGCTGAACGACGCCATTTTTACACTGGACACGAATTTAAAGTTTCAGCAGATACTCGTTCCCGACGACTCCTACTTCCTGTTCCTGAAGGAGGAAGCCGCGGGGAAAAATATCTGGGAAGTCTTTCCGCAGGATTTTAACGATATCATCATCAGGAAGTGTCTGGAAGCGGAAATGACGGGGCAGAAGGTGTGGGCGGAATATCAGTTTCCTTTCGATGACGAAGGGAGATGGTTTCGAGCCGAGTTCAAGGCCATCGTTGTGGATCGCAAAGGGAGATACGTGATCAA
Source organism: uncultured Bacillota bacterium (assembly GCA_946408315.1). Classification (GTDB taxonomy): domain Bacteria; phylum Bacillota; class Clostridia; order Peptostreptococcales; family Anaerovoracaceae; genus Anoxybacterium. Next base: position 4,726 of record CAMJRV010000223.1, read on the forward strand.
CCTCTGTGATGTGACGGAGCAAAAACGGTATGAGCTTGACCTGATCAGCAAGGAGCGGGAGCTGGATCATTTCTTCAGCGTGAATCCCGAGCTGCTATCCATCACCGATCTGGAGGGAAACTTTCTCAAGCTGAACAAGGCCTGGGAAACTACCCTGGGCTATCGTCTGGATTTCCTGCAGGGGAAGAATTATTTGGAGTGGATTCATAAAGAGGATGCCGAAGCGATCTCACGGTCCTACAGCCAATTGCAGGATAAAAATACTCCTCTCGATTTTGTGAGCAGGTATGTATGCGCCGACGGAGCGTATAAATATCTGGAGTGGAGAGCACAGCTTTCCGATGACAGGATCTACGCCGCGGCGAGGGACATTACCGACAGGAAGAGAAGCGAGGAAGCCCTGTTTCTGGAAAAGGAAAAATACGAGATGACGCTGCTTTCCAT
>CAMJRV010000224.1 GCA_946408315.1 uncultured Bacillota bacterium
ACCGGACAGCGCGCCTCCGCCGACGCCGATGCCGCTTCCGATGGGCTTCATTTGTTCGGGTGCAGACGCGAAGCTGCTCAGATTTTCCTGCTGCTTCAGGTGCTGGTTCCGGGTCTGTAGGATATACAGGCTGTCAGGGTGTTCCGACTCAAAGGTAAATTCGATTTCCTGGTGGGTATAGCCGTGCTGTTCGATCATTTCCCTGGCGATGGAAAGCAGTTTTTCGTATATGTCCGGGAACGCGGACTCCAGGGAAATGCCGGAGTCGCCGCTGTACTGCTTCCGCTGCTTTTCGGTGATGGGCAGCGTGTTCACGAGGCCTGAAACGACGTCCTCTCCCTGGCTGCAGACGGCGAAGTCGCCGTAGAGGCTGATCCCGGACTTCCCGTTGACCGGACTGTTCGTAAATACCACTCCTGTTCCCGAATTCGGAGACAGGTTCCCCAGGACCATCTTCTGTACCACGACGGCGGTGCCCCATTCGCCGGCGATCTGCAGGTGGTTCCTGTAATAGACGGCGCTTTCCAGAAACCAGGAATCGATCACGCCCAAAATAGCTTTTTTTAGCTGCGTGTACGGATCCCTTTCGATCCGGACCCCATGTTTGTTCAGGATTTTTTCATAAGCTTTGCAGGTTTCCTTCATCTGTTCCGGTGAGAACTGGATCTTCAGGTCCAGACTGTATTTTATTTTGTGCTCCTGCATGACCTGATCGAATTCGTCGCGGTCGATGCCGCTGGCCATTCCCCAGCTCTGGAAGAAGCGGCGATAGCAGTCCCAGGCGGTCCAGGCGCAGCCTTCTTTTTTGCTGAAGGCCTCCGCGATCTCATCGTTCATGCCTACGTTCAGGAAGGTCTTCATGGCGCCGGGAAGCGAGAGCGACGAGCCGGAGCGGACGGAAAACAGCAGTGGGTTTTCCGGACTGCCGTATTTCTGACCGGTAAGCTTTTCGATTTCGGAAATAGCCGCTTCGATGTTCTGATCCAGCTCCTGTTTCATATAGGGGTGTATCGTCACCGTATCCTTGTGGCGGAACACTTCTGTGGTGAGCACAAAGCCCGGCGGCACCCGGAAGCCGCAGGAAATCAGTTTTTTGAGGAAATATGCCTTGCTGCCCAGAAAAACAGGGTTATCCATTTCAAGGGTCTCCCGGTTCAGCGGGCTCAGGATCAGATCCGGGTCGTAGGTCATGACGTTCTTGATGAAATCGTCCGAATAGTTTTCGACCATGGTCGAAAGCGTACCGATGATATTGGTGATAAAATTATCCAGGTCCTGCACCAGGAACGCCGAAGCCAGGTTTGACCGGAGGAATTTCTCGGATTCCATCTGGGAAAACTGCTTCCGTCCGGTTTCGGACAGGGAAGCGGTTTCCGGGAATACCTGGGGAATGATGACCTTCAGGGGGCCGTCATACAGGTTGATGAAGTATTCGTTGATGATATGCTTGATATCTCCGGCCATAAATTGAAAAATATTGATATATTGCTCCAGTGAGAAGCTGGGCGACGCGAGGCTGTATTTCAGCATGTCGATGTTGGAATTAAAGCCTTGATTATAGATGCCGTCCAGCTCCAGACCTTCCCGGAACAGTACAAGGAAGTCGTAGATGCGGCGGAAGGTTTTCACCGTAATGTATTCCAGGTTGATGGACGCAAGCAGCCGGGCCATAAATTTCAGCGCGGTCCTTTCCAGACGGAATGTCAGCCCCAGGGCCTCAAACTTCGCCTCAATATACTGTCCGTACATGGAAGGGATCCCCACCGCGATATGGCGCTTGTAGTAAATGTCCTCCAGCGCGACGCTCTCCCTTGGGTCGAGGATGACTTCCTTCAGCCTTCTCATGTAACCATAGATCGTGACCAGAGGAGCCTTTGCATCGTTTCCGCTCATTTCCTCCTTCAGCGCGTCGATCTCCTGGTTTGTGAAAAAACGGTAGTTCTTCAGCATTGCCGTGATATCCTCAGACTCAAGAGAATATTTCTCCGTGAGGAGGGCGTGGATCTGGAAGAGGTAAAAGAGCCTTCTCCGGTCTTTGTTGCTGCTCCCGGACTTTTTGAACAGGTGCTGATTCAGGTCGTCGATGTCCATGTCGAAGAGCTGGTCGAGCCTGGCGTTCATCGATGTGCAAAGCTCATGAAGGCTTTTGTTCATACCGGTATACCACTCGCTTTTCCTATCCAGCTGCTGATAAACGTCTTCCGGCAGCATGGGCGCAAGCGGAGCGGGATTTCCGTCATACCAGTATTGGATGATCTGCCTGGTGAGGGAAATATGGGTGTTGTTGCTTTCCGTATGGATCTGCTTCCGAAGAAAATGGATCAGTCTGTCCTGCCTTCTTGAAATCTCGTCCACCGCGGTGGTCGCTTCCCTCAGGGTTCCCTCGGCGCCGATCTCCCGGAAATAAACGGGGAAAATCCTCGCAAGCTGCTTCATGTCTCTGTAAACCGGTGCAATCTCCGAATTGAGGAGCTTTGTGACCTCTCTCTGAAACAGATCCGTGTCGGAGATGAAGATACCTCCGAGCTTCAGATTGACGATGAGCGCCGCCAGAAGCTCTCGCGTCTCATAAGGGGAATATTCGATGAGCTCAAGCCATACCTTGATATTTTTCACATGGTTCGCGTTGATTTTTGTCTGCCAGTCGGCGTTGACGGAGGTCTGGCCGGGATAATGGAAGCCTGACTGGATCAGGCCTTTTACGAAGTAGGAGACGATGCTTTCGTTTTTTGTACGGATGATCTCCTTGCCGAGGGTGAAGACGCAGTCCAGCACCGTTCCCGCATGGTCTTTTTTCAGCTCGTCAAACAGAGCGGTGATGGTATCGAGGAATGCTGCGATACCGCTTTCTTCGAGCTCCTCCAATACGCTCCGCAAATAGCGGTTCAGGTCATAGAGAAGATGGTCGTTCAAGAACGCCATACCGGGCAGGTGCAGCAGGAAGTAAAGGTAATAAATCTTCTCCAGCGACGTGTCGAACCGGTCGGTAAAACTGCGGAAATAGTTGGAGATATCGTTGAAAAACATCAGATCGCATAGGTCTTCCCAGCTCTCTGCCTGCTTCAGCTCAAGTCTCAGCTTGTCAAAGAAGGGCTTTCCGATCTCCTGAAGGGCGTCCGGACCCAGGGAGCGGGACAGCGGGTTCTTTACGGAAATCCATGCTTCCACGTCGGCGGTCCTCTCCCAGTAATCAATGCATTTGCCAAGAAGGAGCGCCGTCATCTCTGTCAGGGAATCCCGGTATTCGGAGAAGTGCGCGACTTTGTTCAGGTAGGTCTTAAAATAACCGGAAATGAAAAGGTAGAGTTCCTCATGCAGCTCCATGTCTTTGCGGAGCGTCTGCAGACAGGTTTGAACAATGGACCGGGGAAAGACCTCAAGGCTTACCAGACGTTCCATAAATTTAATGAACGTTTTGACCAGAAGTTCTCTTTGGCTGTCGTTTAAATCGGAATCGATAAGACTCTGGAAAATATGTACCAGGACGTTAAGGGCCTTTTCGGATTGTTCCAGCGAATTGTAGAACCATAAATCCGTCAGGCTGATATTATGCAGCGATTCAATTACGTACTGGAGGTTGGCAAACTTATGGTTGAGCTCCAGGATAAATTCTTCCGCGCGGTTATGGATCCCCCACTTGGACTGGGAAAGATCGAGGAACCATCGCTGTTCGTCAGGTATTTCAATGTCCTTGATTTGTGTATGTTTTAGATTGGCTTCCAAAGCCATAGATGTAAAATTATCCAATTTTAGCTCCAATCATCAGGCGTCATCAGGCAAACGGAATTGTTAACTTAATTGGCATTATAGCACTATTTATTTGATGAATGCAACAAATGTGACCAATTTTCATAAATTTTTCTGTCCTTTTTTCGTTCTCCCTGCGGGAATCCTGCGCGGATGGAATCTGGACCGTTTAATTTTAGTTTGTCCGAATGGGCATATTTTTTCTTTTTGCGCATAGATATCATTAAGGACAATGCGGCACTGGCCGGCGGGATACGACTCGCGATCCGGAGGCGGCGCCGCCGTTTGGTCAACAAGGAGATAAAGGGGGAAATTGAAATGATAAGTACGCAGGATTTAAGAAACAAAGAGGTTATCAATATTTATGACGGGAAGAGCCTCGGCTACGTTTACGATATCGAGGTGAATCTGGAAAAGGGTACGATAGAAGGTATCATCGTCCCTGCCCAGAGGAGCTTTTTCAACTTTTTTGGACGGGGTGACAACGATCAGGTCATCAAATGGAAGGATATCAAGCGGATCGGAGACGATGTGATCCTGGTGGACGTCGCCGGAATTTACGATTCGGATTCCATTTACGAAAGGCGTGACGGCGAGATCGGATAAAAGGCTTGCATAAGATACAAGATATCGGTACAATAAATGAATATATGATAGACGTTGTGCTGGAGCTATTGTCGTAATGAAGGAGATAAGATAAGATGAGATGCCCATTTTGTGAACATCCGGATACCAGAGTAATCGATTCAAGGCCGACGGAAGAGGGACATGCTATCAGACGGAGAAGGGAATGTGACGGCTGCAATAAGCGCTTCACCACCTATGAAAAGGTGGAGGAGATGATCTTTATGGTCATTAAAAAGGACGGCAGCCGGGAGGCTTTTGACCGGAGCAAGGTCTTAAACGGTATTATTAAAGCCTGTGAAAAGAGGCCGGTGCCGATTGCGGATATCGAAAAAATTGTAGACGATATCGAGCGCGGGCTGAACAATATGATGGAAAAGGAAGTGGAAAGCAAGCTGATCGGGGAAGTGATCATGGAGCATCTCAAGGATCTGGATGAGGTCGCCTATGTGAGGTTTGCTTCCGTGTACCGGCAATTTAAGGATGTGAATACCTTTGTTGCAGAGATAGAAAAGCTCCTTGGAAAGGATAGAACGAATGAAAGATAAGATCAGAATTGCCATCGACGGACCCTCCGGAGCGGGCAAGAGCACCATCGCAAAACGGGTGGCAGAGCGTTTGGGAATCGATTATATCGATACCGGGGCGATGTACCGGGCGGTGGGCTACAAGCTTTTGCAGAGGAAGATCGGCCTGGAGGACAGAGAGGCGCTGAAACAGCTTCTTTCGGAAACGGAAATCGATTTTACGAATGGAAACGTCGTTTTGGACGG
>CAMJRV010000225.1 GCA_946408315.1 uncultured Bacillota bacterium
CCAGATAACCATTCCAAAGAAATCCGAAGTTTCAATATGTCAAGAATACGGGCAGCAAACAACAGCTATGAAGAGATCGTGAGAAAATATCTTTTTTCACGCGGACTACGATACAGGAAAAATGATAAGCGTTACCCTGGAAAACCTGACATTGTTCTGCCAAAATATAAGGTTATGGTTTTTGTTAACGGATGCTTCTGGCATATGCACGATGGCTGTAGGTATGCGGTGCTTCCCCAAAGCAATGTGGACTACTGGATACCAAAACTGCAGGCCAATCGTGAACGAGATGAAGCGAACAGAAAAAACTTGGAACAATCCGGCTGGCGTGTCATCACAGTTTGGGAATGTGAGCTGAAAAAAGATTTATCTCAGCAAACGCTGAGACGGCTGTATGAAAAAATAACACTTATTTCAGGAGAAAAATGATATGCTGAAAACACTCGATTTGTTTGCGGGCGCCGGCGGCCTAAGCTGGGGGTTCGCTCAAACAGGTAAATTTCATATAGTTGCGGCGGCTGAAAATAATCCTAATGCTCAGAGAACGTATTTGAGAAATCATGGCGGAATTCGCATGATTCCGAACGTGGTCGGCTGTAACTTCTTTGAATTAAGCAGAGATCTCGGAGGCATTGACATCGTCATCGGCGGACCTCCCTGCCAAGGTTTCTCAAACGCCAACAGACAGAAAAGTTCTGTTGTTTGTTTGAATAATTCCTTAGTAAAAGAGTATTTTCGGGCAATCCGTGAGATTCGCCCTTTAGCCTTTGTTATGGAAAATGTTAATATGCTTCAATCCGATGTCCATAGATTCTACGATACTGCAGATGATCATGAGGAAATTGAAAGACTCCAAATAGAGTTAAGGGATGATGTTATTGCCTTATCAAAGCATGAAATTCAATGCATTGATACGCTTCCTCTTGTTCAGGATCGCGAACAGTTAACCGAAGCTTTGCTTCCTGAGAAGTTATATACATCGCTGCATACTTTATATAAAAATAAAGGGTCTGAAGGCCGGCTGAAAAAATACATAGAAAAAAACGATATCTCAATAATAAATCAAATTGAAAGATATCTGGCTGATATTCCGGACTCTGTATATATCCAGTATAATGCTATACGTTTAAGAGCCATACAAGATTCACTTTCCCGTGCACAGAGCATTTCCTCATATTCAGGACATTTATCAGAGCTTATTGAATACCAGAAATCATTACTGACCGCACAGGAGATTTATGATAATGGGATTTTGCGCAGGTTTGAGCATAAAGCAAACACCCGGCATACAATTGTCCATGTTCGCTCCTATTCCGTCCTTGACTATATAAATGCCGTATTAGGAGACGATTATAAACAAACAGGGGCAACAGTAAATGCTCGCTGGTTTGGCGTTCCGCAGGAAAGGCTTCGATATATAAGAATTGGAATTCGTTCCGATATTGCCGGGGATTATGAAATTTCATTGCCGCAGGAACCTGTTGACATACCTTACCTCACAGTTGGCGAGGCAGTTTCAGATCTTCAGAATTGTGATGTCTCATACAGCAAAGAAGAACAAGGTATAAATTATACGGAAACGGATTTACCGGTTTCAGAGTACGCTCGTTCTTTAAGATATAATGGTTTGCTATATAATCATCTAAGCACTGAAACTACTCCCGAAGCCTTAGTTCGTTTCAAGGCATTAAAAGAGGGCGAGAATTTTCATAAGCTTCCGAAGGAACTTATAGGGTCATATGAGAAGCCAGAGCGGACGCAAAACACTATTTATCTGAGATTAGACAGCAAAAAATACTCCGGCACTGTTGTTAATGTGCGAAAATCAATGTGGATCCATCCGAAGCTGGATAGAGCCATCACTGTTAGAGAGGCTGCTCGGTTACAATCTTTCCCGGATAGCTTTATTTTTGAAGGCACAAAGGATTCGCAATATCAGCAGGTTGGCAACGCTGTTCCTCCATTAATGGCAAAAGCTATTGCTGAAAATGTTTTAAAATATTTACCAGAGGATGTTAAATAGAAAATAATATTTTGCACTCATTTCAAAAATACGGATAACATTTCAAAAATGTTATCCGTATTTTTCGTATATTCTAAATTTATCGTTGACACAATACAGCATTTTGCGATAGAATATTTTTACAATGGAAAGGAGTGGATGAAATGGGTACTCAAGAAACAAAACGCGAAAGATTTGTTCGAATTGTTGAGGCTCGTACAAACAAAATCATCGACATGATTCAGTTGCTTGGCAACTGCTCCAATGCTTCTGTTTACGAATATACATCAGCGGATATCGATAAGGTTTTTTCTGCGATTGAAAATGAACTTAAAGAGGCTCGTAAAAAATTCAGCAAAATAGAGAGCAAAAAAAGTACTCGTTTTACGCTTGAATAGGAGGTAATGCTATGAGATGGTCGTTTCCATCGAATAATAAAGGCGATATTAACGGCATCGGCAATTCGGGTGTCGAAACTTTTCAGGGGACACCCCTGAAATCACTTGCCCGTGAAATATGCCAGAACTCACTCGATGCAGCACTTGAAGACAAAACTGTAGAAGTAGAGTTTATGCCCTTTGTCCTTGATATCGGCGAATTCCCTGATGCAGAATCACTTGAAAAAGCGTTCAGAGCTTCCTTACATTTTTGGAGTGTCCAGTCAGTAAAGAAAGCCACTGATTTTTTTGAACGTGCGATTAATATGATGGAGTCGGGAAGCATTCCATTCCTTAGAATAAGTGACTTTAATACTACAGGGCTGAAGGGCTCGAAAAGCGAATACAATACTCCCTGGTGCAATTTAACCAAATCATCAGGGGCATCAGATAAAGCAGGAACGTCAGGCGGGTCATTCGGTATAGGCAAATTCGCTCCCTTTGCCTGTTCCGAATTTCGAACCGTTTTTTATAGTACGCTGGACATAGAAAATATTACCGCCTTTCAAGGCATATCGAGAATAACCAGTTTCCGCCGTGATGACGATGATATTACAGTAGGCGTCGGTTACTATGGCGATGATAATAATCAGCCTGTATATTCGCAACTTAAACTCGACTCTCATTTCAGACGTGAAAAGAAGCAGACCGGAACAGATATATTTATAGCTGGGTTTCGTTTTTATTCAACAGATTGGAAGGACAGCATTATCACTTCCGTGCTTGATGGATTTTTATATGCCGTTTATACCGGCAAACTTGTGGTAAGAGTCTCCGACGTCGTAATAGATAAAGATACGCTTCCGGCGCTGATTGCAGAATATCAGACTTCTCTTGCGGAAAATGCGGATAAATACTATACCGTTTTAACTTCTGACGATACCGTTTGGTATGAGGTCGACTTCAAAAATCACGGAGTTGTGCGCCTGGGTCTAATTATTCAATCGGACAAGCATCAGGTTGAGATGCACCGAAAAGTCGCTATGATTAGAAAAACCGGAATGAAAATCATGGATCGCGGCAATATTTCCGGCATTATCCCTTTTGCGGGAGTAATGCTTATTGAAGGCGAAAAAATAAATGACTTCCTGCGCAACCTCGAAAATCCTCAGCATACAAAATGGGAGCCTGACAGAATAGAACCAAAAGATAAAATTCCTTATGCCAAGGATTATATTAGAGATTTAATTAACTATATAAAAGAATGCTTAGAGAAACTAAAGCAGCACAGTGATGTTGACGAGATTGATCCAGATGTAGGGGAATATCTGCCTGATGAAAGCGACATGGACTCCGGTGAAGATGCTCACGAAACCGAGTCGATTCCCGATACCATTAAGGCGATTGAGGTGACCATCCCGCCGCGCAATAACGCTAAGACGAATGTGTTTACTGACGGAGATGAAACCACGACAGATGATGAACAGGGGGATATCGTCGAGGAAGATACTGATTCGGGTGCCGGCCACGATAATGGCGACAATAGTTCCGGCGGTTCTGGAGGCGGTTCATCTGAAGGTGATGGGCACGGTGAAAATCCAAAAGAGCACCACAAATCGCTTGTTGGCATCACAGCCTCAAAAATCAGGGTCGTCTGCCTGAATAAAGATGCCGGTGAGTATTCCATAACATTTGTGCCTGCTTCTTCCGCAGAAAACGGGCGCTTTGATTTATTCCTTTCTGCAGAATCTCAGAATTATAATGCACCGATAATCTCGGCAATAGGCATGGGACAGCCGCCGTTAACCATATATGAGAACCGTATTTCGGGGTTATCGTTTACTGCCAACACTCCCGTTCGCCTTAAAGTTACAATTGATTATCGTGATTACTGCTCTATGGAGGTAAAAGCATATGGAAATAAGGCATAAGCTTTATCCGTACCCGGTGCTGTCATATTATTCTGATGATTATGCAGACAGTACTTTTGATGCGGTTATAACCCCTGTAAGAGATGGCTATAACATCCGCCTGGACTTCCTTGCGGAAGTAAATAATTCGGGAATATCAGATTTACTGTCTTCCGGAAAAGCGAAAATTGTCTATCATCTGGAATGTGCCCAGACGGGATATCGAGTGGCAGTATCAACGGAGAATAATGAGCTCTCTTACGGCATCATGGATAAAATGATCAGCGGAAGACTGCAGGTCTGTCCGTTCATTGTCGCTGAAACAGAAATCTTGGAATATGTAAATCCAAATTTTCACGAGGACTACCGCGGCTTTAAGTTCGCCATTGAAGAAGGCTGTGTAATGGCTGTCGGGAAGCAGGTAAACATCAACGTCGATAAGGATACCAGCGATTTATCAAATACTCCTTCTGTTTTCAGCATAATTAAAAACGATGATGAACTGGCATTGGGCATGGTTGTTGACTTTAACTGTAAAAAAATAGTCATCAAATTGCCTGAACGGGAGTTTTTCAACTTTAAGAGTTTAAAAGGTCAGCCACTAATCCAGTCGATTCTAAATTCTTTAGTTGTAATACCGGCACTTACATATGTGCTTGAAGAAGTATCAAAAATTGAACCAGCTGAACGATATGATGAATATAGTTTATACGCATGGTATCGGGCTGTAAAAAAGTCATTGACGAGCAAATTCAAATGCGACATCGAAAGCGAAAAGTTTTCGGAGCGCAATATGCTTGAAACAGCACAGAAA
>CAMJRV010000226.1 GCA_946408315.1 uncultured Bacillota bacterium
CTCCGGTACAGGCCGAAAATCCAGAATACCACAAGCTTCGCCGCAGTAATGATTACGATATTGTCGGCGTAAGCCTGGAAAAACCACCAGAAGCTATTGGAAAACGTAAAGTCAAAGCGCAGCAAAAACGATAATATATATGCAAAGTTGATGCAGATAATATCTGCAAAAAACAACAGTGTGATTCGTGAAAACTTTACCATAAAAAGCGGCGATCCTTTCAAAAAATAAAATGCCGAAGCATGCCGGACCCATTGAAATGAATCCGTTGCTTCAGCATTAGTTTACTCTATTTTACCGGTCTTATCAAGTTAAGATTCCGTTACACCGGAATGACTATCTACGGTTCCAGCAATTCCATCAGGGCTTCCTGGGTCAGAGCCTGGAAGCCTCGCAGCTCATCGTTCACGACGGAGTCGGCCAGCTCTCTTTTACTTTCCTGTAGTTTAAGAATCTTTTCCTCCAGCGTTCCCTTTTCGATCAGCTTATAAACCTGTACGCTGTTTTTCTGCCCGATCCGGTGAGTCCTGTCCGTAGCCTGATTTTGGGCCGCCACATTCCACCATGGATCATAGTGGATGACGACGTCGGCCCCGGTCAGGTTCAACCCTGTCCCCCCTGCCTTTAACGAAATCAGAAAGACTCGGGTTTCATCCTCATTGAAATTGTCCACCATTTCCATTCTTTTACTCTTTTCCGTGGCGCCAGTGAGCATATAATACGAAAGGCCTTCTTTTTTCAGCCTGTTTTCTATAATCCCCAGCATCGTGGTAAATTGGGAAAACAGCAGTACCTTATGTCCGGAGGAGACGGCTTCCAGCAACAGTTCCGTACAAGTTTCCAGCTTTGCGCTCCCTCCCTTATAATCTTCGTAGCAGAGGGACGGATGGCAGCAGATCTGCCGCAGTCTCGTGAGCAGAGCCAGAATCATGATCTTGTTGGTTTCAAAGCCGTTTTCCATGATCTTCTCGCGAATATCCGACTTCGCTTTCGCCAGATTTGCATGATACAGTTTTTTCTGCTCCCCCTCCATCCGTGCATAGACGACGCTTTCCACTTTTTCCGGCAGTTCCCTGAGCACGTTGGCCTTTAACCTTCGCAGCAGAAACGGGGCGATTTGTCTGCCGAGCATTTCAATTTTTCTTTTGTCCCTACTCTTTACAATATCGGTCTCGTAGACATCCTTGAACCTTTTATAGCCGAACAGGTAATCCGGCATCAGGAAATCAAATATGCTCCACAGCTCGCTGAGCCGGTTCTCTATCGGCGTTCCGGTCAGAGCAAACCGCTGCCGGCTCACAACGGCTTTGACCGCTTTCGCATTCTGTGTTCCCTGGTTTTTAATATATTGAGCCTCATCGACAATGTGATAACGGAACGCTTTCTTCCGATAGCGGTCGATGTCCCGTTTCAATAGGTCATAGGAGGTAATAATGACGTCATAATCGTCCATTTCCCTCAATAATGCGCCTCTCTCCGCCAGCGATCCGATGACGGCCGCCACGTTCAGCCGGGGCGCGAACTTCTGGATTTCATTCTGCCAGTTTAAGACCAGAGACGCGGGGCAAACAACGAGAGCGCTGCAATCCTGCCCTTCTTCTTTTTTAGAAAGAAGCAGAGAGATAATCTGCAAGGTCTTTCCCAGCCCCATATCGTCGGCCAGAATCCCGCCGAAGCCGTAGCTGTCCATCGTCGCCAGCCAGCGATAGCCGTCTTTCTGGTAACTCCGCATGATGGACTCCAGCGTTTCCGGAACAGCAAACTCGCTGTCACCGATCGCCTTCATATTTTTCACCAGGCTTTTGAAATGGCCGTTTCGCTCAAACGTCACATGATCGGAGCCTTTCAGCAAATGATCGAGATAAAGGGCTCTGTATTTGGGGACGGTGATCTCTGCTTTGGAAAGATCCTGTCCCGAAAGACCCAGCCCCTCGACAAGCTCCGACAACTCGGCGAAGCCTGCATCGTCCAGGTTCAGAAAACTGCCATCCTTCATCCTGTAATACTTTCGCTTCTGCCGATACTGGTTTAAAGCATCCATCGCCTCGTCCAGAGGCAGCTCCTTTGTGTCGAGTTCGATATGAAGCAGGTCGCTTTCCATCCGGACTCCCACTGCAATCTGAGGAGGACGCTTTACGCTCATATTTTTAAACCGGTCAGACACAAAGACCTGACCCAGCCTGGAAATTTCATCAAAACCCTCTGTCAGGAAATCGTAAAGAAGATCATCCTCGCCCTGGATAAATAGAAATTTCTGGCCCATATCATAGCTCTTAAAATATTTCTTGATTGCGAGCTGGGCCCTCCGTTCGCCTTTTTCATCCCTGGCAATCGTATCAAAAACCTGCTGAGACCGGTCATAGGGATCGATTTCCGTTTCTCCATACTGATATTTCACCACCGCGGTGACAGCATTGGCCAGCGGGCTGTCCAGATAAATTTTAACCTGCACTTCCTCGGGGGTGAACTCATTCAGCCGGGAAATATCACCTTCTATTTTTACAGTGGATGGAAGCTCGGAAAGGACGTTCACGCAGAAAGACGTCATATCCTGCTCGGAAATTGTGAATTTTCTTCGGGATGCGAGTCCGGCCGACAGCAACTCCTTCATACGGAGGGAAAATTCCCTGCCGCATCGATACAGCGCGTTGCCGGAAAGTCCGTGCGCCCTCCCAAAGGCGGAGAACTCGCCGAAATACAGATAGATGTGCTGGCTGCCGAAGATAAAGTCACAATCCGGCAGCATCAGGGAAAATCCCCGCCGCTCCGGAAGTTCCTGAAGCGCCAGAGAAAAGGGAGGCGTCTCGTCCACCGTTTTGGAGAACCGCCGATCCCCGCCGATCATAAATTCTTTACCGGTCAACAAGTCAAAGAGCTCGTCCATGGCGGAAGGAGTAAGCTTCAGGTTCCGCTTCTCCTGCTCTGGCCTGTAATCGCTATACGGATATCCATATCCCCGGAACTCGCTTCCTCCGAAAGAGGAATACGAGCCTTTCTCCGTTTGTTCTCTCATAATAAACCGAACCAGCTCCTTGGACGCCGGCTCAAAGGAATCGATATGGTGGATCAGCTCCAGCTCCTTGCCGTATTTTAAGGTTTCTCTGATCTTCATGCTTCTGCAGAAGCTCTCCAGGTTTTTTACAATGTATTGTCTGGTGCTTCCCATCGTGATGCTTAAAAAAGCGGCGCCCTCGTAAAGCTCCAGCCTTGGAACCACCCTGACGTTGTTTTCTGCCGCCGCCCTTGCCAAGTCGTCTCTTGCATAGCGATTGATCAGAGCTTTGATGTGCGGATCAGTATCAACCCCCCGGCCCCTGCTCCCATATTGCCAATCCGCTTGACGCACCGGCTCATAAATGTTTTCTCGGAAGCCCGGGGAATAGTCTTCGTCATCAAAGGGTCCAGGTCCGGCCATGGAATCATAATCCTTTTCCTCTCTGTGGGCATACCGGTAAAGAAGCAAGGCCACGATATGCTTGCAGGGATGATCCTCTCGAAAAGCAGGACAGGTACAGTCAAAATCCTCGATGTCTCCCGATTCAAGAATATAGACGCGGGTAGCATAAGGAAACTTGGCGCTTCCCTTGACCAAAGCGGACAACTGCTCTTCATCCGGTTTTCTCCAAAGGCTTACATCCACTACTTTGTTCCGCTGAAAATAGTCCTCTCCCTTCAGATAGTTCGCCCCGCTGCCGGCGGCGCCTCTGATCTCCGCCAGCGACAGTTTCGTCGTCAATTCCATCGATTTATCTTGCCTCCACACGTTTCGTCGCGATCAGATCGATCCCCTCTTCCACAAAATCCTTCGCGATGACCTGGTCCACCGTCACCGGAGCCGCTATTTCAATTTCGGAAATCAGCGCCATGGCTTCCAGCAGCCTTTCCTTCGGAAGACCTCCGGTTGTCTTTACGCTGGCCAAAGGAATCTCGCCTCCCGTTACCCGAACGGTGGACGTCAGCGTCCGTTTCGGATTCAGGATTTCATTCTTCACATATTCCGGCCCTTTGCCGCACATCCCGCCTTTGAGATCGTAGGTGATCTCACAGCTGTTGGGGCACATGATGCAAGTGATCGTCTTTGCACCCGTCTCCGCTTTCTTTCGGGCTCTCTCCCGTTTCTGCGCCACAAGATCCGCCCGTTTTTTCCTCGTGGCGTCGATTCCGGGATAGGAGTATTTTGTTTCATCGGGAGCCTGCCCCGCGGCCAACTTCATAAGATAGGTCTCAACCTGGCCGGCGACCATCTCCCCTTCCAGCGATACGTCGTCTACCAGATCGTGGACATAGAGGGAATTGCCGCAGAGAAACACGCCGCTATGCCGGTCCTCGATCATGTCCTCCTCGGGAATCAGACCTACCGACAAGATCAGCGCGTCACATTCGTAATGCCGGGTGCTTTCCGATATCACGTTGCCGTCACCGTCGATCTGAGACAGGTCAGCCCCCGTAACCCGTTCCTTTCCATAGATATTGGAAACGATCGTATTGGTATAGAGGGGAATTTTAAAGTCTTCCAGGCACTGGATGATGTTCCGCCGCAGTCCGCCGGGGACATCTTCCTTCTCCGCTACACAGAGCACCCGGCCGCCTTCCAGGGTGATCCGCCTTGCCATGATGAGCCCGATATCGCCGGAGCCCACAATGATGACGTTCCGCCCCGGCATGAGATTTTGCAAGTTGATCATGGCCTGCGCCGTTCCGGCCGTGTAGATTCCGGCGGGCCTTGTTCCCGGAATTCCCGCCAGGCCTCTTCCCCGTTCCCGGCAGCCCGTGGCCGCGATCACCGCCTGCGCCTCGTATTCCACCGGACCTTCGGCGGTCTGGACCGTTACCAGAGAGCGAAAAGAACTCGCTTGTCCAGATGTCGCTTCCATATCGGCAGCCGCACCACCGTTCCGCGGCAGCTGACGGACGGACAGAACCGACGCATCTGTCTGATACGGGATCTCGTTTTCAATCAGTTTTTGCTCATACAGGGTGGAATATTCAGGGCCTGTGTAATTCTTCCTGTAGTAAATCAATCCAAAACCGTCATGGATACACTGGGCCAACACGCCTCCGAGCCGGTTTTCCTTTTCCAGCAGGATGATATTGTCG
>CAMJRV010000227.1 GCA_946408315.1 uncultured Bacillota bacterium
TGGCTGATTTCAGGGTCTGAAAAGATTGATGACAGCCTCTAAATTCGGTATTACATTACAGTTGCTGTCCTTTTCAATAACATGGGTCATTTGGCCAAGCAGATAGTGCCAATAGATATCTGCAAATTCTTCCGGATCACCGCTTTTAATTTGCCCTAACTCTTGTCCTCGCTTAAAAATCGGACCAAAATATTTCCTTCCAAAATCGTTTTTGATCGGGTTTTTATCCGTGTTGGGATCAATCTCGCCTCTTACAAATACGGTTAGAAATACCCTTAGTGGGGGGAGATATCCGGTCTGATAAGGATTTGAAAGCAGTCTTTCACCGAAAACGCGGATCGATTCAATCGGCGAATCGAAATTTTCGATTTCATCCAGACACTTCTGCATGGCATCCGTATAGGCATAAAGGATATCGGCTTTCGTATCAAAATATCTGTAAATCAATCCTTTGCTGATCCCTGCCGCAGCAGAAATGTCATCCATTTTTGTATTGGTATAACCCAGAGTATCAAAGAGGGTTAGCGCGACATCTAAAATTTGCTCTTCTCTGGCTTGTTGAATTTTTAACCTTTTTTCAATAGACATTACCATATTAGAAAACTCCTTTATCGAAAAATTATATCAATAAAAGGCCGGAAAGTAAAGAAAAGATAAGAATGACCCTATATTCATTATAGACTTTAAATCCATCATTGACTCATTAGTCAATTAACATTATAATAAAAATAACCCATGAAAAATGAGAGGAGTTGCATTATGTTAGAGAATCTATTCAGCCCGTTTACCCTGAAAGGGAAAACAGTGAAAAATCGCTGTGCGGTATCTGCGATGGTGACGAATTACTGCACAGAGGATGGAAAAGCTACAGAGCGTTATATTGCCTACCACGAAGCGAAGGCAAAGGGCGGCTTTGGCCTTATCATAACCGAGGACTATGTTGTTGAGCCCACGGGAAAAGGCTTCAGCAACGTAGCCGGCTTATGGTGCGATGAACAGATTGAGAGTCACAGCGAGCTTCCAAAGAGAGTACATCAATATGGAACTACGATTTTAGCCCAAATTTATCACTGCGGACGGCAGACCAGCAAAGCCGTGATCGGATGTATGCCGTATGCGCCGACGGCAATCCCATGTCCGTTCAGTCCCGATATGCCGGTTGAACTCACGGTTGAGAAGATTGAACAATTTATTGAGGATTTCGGTGACTGTGCATTGCGGGCCAAGAAGTGCGGGTTTGATGGAGTGGAAATTCATGGAGGTCACGGTTACCTGATTGCGCAATTCATGTCTCCTTATTCCAATAAGAGAACCGACCAGTACGGAGGGGATCTCGCAAATCGTCTGCGTTTTCCAGTAGAGATCGTTAAGAACATACGTAAAAAATGCGGGGATGATTTTATGATCGGCTTCCGGATTTCTGCCGATGAATTCATCGACGGCGGAAGAACTCTGGAAGATACAAAAGTAATCGTACCGATTTTGGAGCAGGCAGGCATCGATCTCATTCATGTTTCCGCCGGCTGCTATGCCTCCTGTGATACGATCGTTCCGCCGTCTTACGTAAAGCATGCGTGGATTGCGGATTTCGCCAAAGAAGTGAAGGAAATCTGCAGTATTCCGGTGATCACAGTCGGACGTGTGAATGATCCGAGAATCGCGGACAGTGTAATCCGCTCGGGAAAAGCGGATTTTGTCGCGATGGGGCGCGCCTCCTTAGTTGACCCTGAAATGCCGAATAAAGCGAAAGAGGGCAGATTTGAAGATATTAGACATTGCATCGGCTGCAATTACGGATGTCTTGGAATTCTGTTTGCCGACCAGCCGATTAAGTGTGTTTTGAATCCAACACTTGGAAATGAAACGGATTGCGAAATTCAAAAAACGGAGAACCCCAAAAAAGTTGCGGTAATCGGCGCCGGACCTGCCGGCCTGGAAGCGGCGATTGTGGCCGCAACAGCAGGGCACCATGTGACGGTATATGAAAAGTCTAAGTATGCGGGCGGCCAATTCAGACTTGCTGCAGTACCTCCCTGCAAGGGAGAAATCGTCGATTTCATTAACTGGCAGGTTACCCAACTCAAAAAGCTTGGCGTAGAAATCAAATATGACGTGGAAATTACGGCTGACTTTATGAAGGAGAATCCTGCCGATCGTGTCATCGTGGCGACAGGCGCAACGCCGGTTCTTCCTCCGATCAAAGGAAGTGATCTTCCGCATGTCGTGACGGCCAACGACGTTTTATCCGGCAGGAAGAATGTGGGCTATAATATCGTTGTGATTGGCGGTGGTCAGGTTGGCGCGGAAACGGCAAATCATTTGAGCGTACAGTTGAAAAACGTAACTCTGGTTGAAATGCTGGCCGACATCGCGGCGGATGAAGCGCTGGCGCCAAAATGGCATCTCATGCGGTCCCTTGAAAAGAATAAAGTAAACGTTCTTACCAGCACAACCGTGAAAGAGATCACTCCTGAGGTGGTCAAGGTCTCCGGTAAGGTTGATCAGGAGATTCCCGCCGATACGGTGGTGATTGCCGTAGGGTCAAAACCGGATAATCTTCTCGCACAGGAGCTTAAAGCAGCGGGCTTTGATGTGAATGTGATCGGAGATGCATCCAAAATAGGAATTGTTATGGATGCGACAAGCCAAGGTTACGAAGCAGGTCGCAGCATCTGATCGTATCTTTTATATTTTTTAGCTCTTTATAAATCGGTATAGACCTATTAAGTCTATACCGGT
Source organism: uncultured Bacillota bacterium (assembly GCA_946408315.1). Classification (GTDB taxonomy): domain Bacteria; phylum Bacillota; class Clostridia; order Peptostreptococcales; family Anaerovoracaceae; genus Anoxybacterium. The sequence goes on from CAMJRV010000227.1 coordinate 2,740, forward strand.
TTATTCTGTGTCAAATTCTATTTATAAAGTTGCGAGCAATTTTCATATCAGCCAGTCGGCGGCAGCATTCCGAAGGATTAAAAAATATTTGGGCGAAGAATTGGATATTGATAAATAAGGCGGGTTTGCCAGCCTTTTTCTATGGGAATATTATTACTATAATATCGTAAAATACTCATATTATGATATTCAATTTGTCATATTATTTGTCATATCGCTATCGCCATGTTGAAGAATCAACTAAAGTATGGCATGTTATGTTATGATGCCAAATGAGAGGAATAATTATGAATGAGAATTGCAATCCAAATCGTTTAATAAATGAAAGATCGCCCTATTTATTACAGCATGCATATAACCCCGTGGACTGGTTCCCCTGGGGAGAGGAAGCCTTTGCAAAAGCAAAAGCCGAAGATAAACCGATTTTTCTTTCTATAGGCTATTCCACCTGCCACTGGTGCCACGTCATGGCCCATGAATCCTTTGAGGATGAAGAGGTTGCCGCCGTGCTAAACCGGGATTACGTATCTATCAAGGTGGATAAAGAGGAGAGACCGGATATCGACGCGGTATATATGGCGGTCTGCCAGGGTTTTACGGGAAGCGGCGGGTGGCCTTTGACCATCATTATGACGCCGGAACAGAAGCCGTTCTTTGCCGGGACCTATTTCCCGAGGCAGAAGCGGTACAATGTGCCGGGAATCATCGATCTCCTGGACGCGGTATCGAAGGAATGGACCGACAATCGGGAATCGCTGCTGAAAACCGGGGATAAGATCGTAAATGTCCTGCGGGACAGGTCCCGAAAGCAGGGGAAGAATGCCGATGCGAGAGCGGGTAAAGAGGCCGGATCGGATATGAAAAAGGATCTGCTCAAAGCTGCCTGGAATACGCTCTGTCAGGGCTTTGACAACTGGTACGGAGGCTTCGGCAGCAGCCCGAAATTTCCGATGCCTCATAACCTGATGTTCCTGCTTCGCTATCATAAATTTGAAAAGGAAGGGCACGCGCTGGAAATGGTCGAAAAGACCTTACAGCAGATGTACCGGGGCGGAATTTTCGATCATATCGGCTACGGGTTTTCCCGGTATTCGACGGACGATAAATGGCTGGCTCCTCATTTTGAGAAAATGCTCTATGATAACGCTCTGCTCGTGATGGTTTACCTGGAAGCGTACCAGATCACGGAAAATGAGCTCTACAAATCGGTGGCGATGAAGACACTGAGCTATGTCATCCGGGAAATGACGGGAGAGGAAGGAGGCTTTTATTCGGCTCAGGACGCCGACAGCGAGGGAGAGGAAGGCAAGTATTATCTGTTTTCTCCGGAAGAAATCCTTTCGCTTCTGGGAGAGGCGGACGGATCTCTTTTCAATGAATTTTTTGACGTCACGGGGCCGGGCAACTTTGAAGGCAGGAATATTCCAAACCTCATCAAGACGAAGGATTATGAGCCGATCCCGGACCGGATCAGAAAACGGCTTCCGGAGGTCTACGACTACAGGCTGAAGCGGATGGAGCTCCATAAGGACGACAAGCGTCTCACATCCTGGAACTCCCTTATGATCGTCGCGTTTGCAAAGGCATACAAGGCGCTTGGGGAAGAAAAATATCTGAATATCGCCGAGAAGGCCGCCGCTTTTCTTTCCGACACGATGACGAGGGAAAACGGCAGGCTGCATGTCAGCTTTCGGGACGGAACGGCTTCCGGAACCGGGACTCTCGATGACTATGCCTTTTTAATCTGGGCGCTGCTGGAATTGTATGAGGCCGGTATGGATATCGCCTATCTTGAGCAGGCAAGAGGGCTTTGCCGCCTGATGACGGAAGGCTTCTGGGATGAAGAGGGAAGCGGGTTCTTTTTGACGGATAAAGACGCGGAGTCTTTGATCTATCGGCCCAAGGAAACCTATGACGGCGCGATACCATCCGGGAACTCTATCGCGGGATATGTGCTGCTCAAGCTCGCCAAGCTGACAGGAATAGAGGAGTACCGGGAGCTGGGACTGAAACAGCTATCCTTCCTTTCGGAGCATGCCGGCGCTTATCCTGCGGGATATTGCTTTGCCATGATGGCGATTATGATGGAGGTGTATCCAGAAAGCTTTCTGTGTGAAAACGGAGTCTGCTCGTAGTTTTTTTCAGGAACATGGTTTAATTTCATCCGGGGATAGGTATCAATAGGGCAGGTGAAGTTTATGAAAGAATTGTTACTTGTACTAGCCATCTGGAATCTCGTCACTTTCGCTCTGATGGCAGCGGATAAATATAAGGCGGCTCGCGGAAAATGGCGGATCAGCGAATCCGCTTTGCTGACCGCAGCTTTTGCAATGGGAGGAAT
>CAMJRV010000228.1 GCA_946408315.1 uncultured Bacillota bacterium
GCCCTGGCCCTCCTGCCCCTGATCATCGTATGGTTCGGCACGGGAGACGCCAGCATCATCGCCATCATCGTACATTCCGCACTATGGCCGGTTCTGCTCAACCTGAACGCGGGCTTTCAGGCGGTTCCTCAGATCTATCTGGATGTGGGAAGGAATCTGGAGCTGTCACCGCTTGAGATCGCATTTGAAATCAAGCTGAAAGCCTCCCTCCCCTATTTGATTTCCGGGGTAAAGATCGCCTTCGCCCGGAGTTGGAGAGCGCTGATCGGCGCAGAGATGGTGTTCGGCGCCATCGGCACGAAAGGCGGGATCGGCTGGTATATCTTCAAACAAAGGACCTTTATGAATACCCCCGGCCTGTTTGCCGGAATTCTCGTCGTGATCCTCATCGGCTTGCTGATCGAGCGGGTTTTATTCGACTGGATCGAAAAAAGGACGGTATTGAAATGGACATCAAATTGAGCGGAATCACAAAAGAATATTGGCATGAAGAAGGGCAAGTCAGGGTGCTGGACAATCTTTCGCTCCACGTTCCCAGCGGCAGCTTTGTCTCCATCATCGGGCCGTCAGGCTGCGGCAAAACGACTCTCCTCAAGCTCATCGGCGGTTTCGACGGGACGACGAAGCCTTCCCGGGATATTTTCATGATCTTCCAGGACTCCAACCAACTGTTTCCCTGGCGGACCCTGGGAAGCAACCTCTGCTACGCCATCCGTAAAACCCATAAGGGAATCGGCAGCGCCCGGGCGGAAGAACGGGCCAGAGAAGTCCTTTCCGAGGTGGGCCTTCTTGCGTTCTATCATTACTATCCCCATCAGCTGTCGGGTGGAATGAAGCAGAGAGGCGCGCTGGCCAGAGCGCTGGCGGTGGGCTGCAAAGTGCTGCTCATGGATGAACCGTTTACCAGTCTGGACAGGGAAAACAAGGAGATCGCCTATGAACTCCTGCTCAAAATCTGGAAGGAAAAGAAGCTGACGGTCCTCTTTGTGACCCACGATCTGGAAGAAGCAAAGCGTCTGTCAGGACAGATCCTTTACTTTGAAGATTTGAACGGTAAAAGCCCTGCCTGAGTCGATGTACTGCACGATGCGGATTCCGTACAGATCGTTTCGGAACCGATGGACCGGCGCGCAGTGCTCCTCTAAGAACCGGTGAATCTCTTCCATGTATCTCGGATTTCCGTAGATCATATTCCAGACAGGCCTCTGGGAATAGATCAGGTCCATTTCATCGGACAAAACGATATACTCGATCTTATTTTTTCTCACGTACTCTTCTATCGACATCCCCTCATCCTTTAGGTACGACAGGTTTCTGTAATCGAGCAGCTTGCTGTTTTCGAAATAATATTCGCTGTTCAGATTTGCGAGGACCTTGCTGTCCCGGGGAACTGCCTTTGCAATTTCACCGATGTAATCGTCATAGCTGAATTTCAGCCATGGAGCGATCTGAAGGGCGCTGAGAGAAGCTACGGTCAGGATAAGGACCATGATCAGGACGCCATGGACGGCGCCGCGTTCTCGGCTGTCGGGCCGGAAAAGACGACGCGCCAAATTGGATGCGGCCAGCAGGACCAAGAGAAAGAACAGGGGGAACAGGAAGATGATGCCTGTCTGATTGTATCTTCCGATCAGCACCATCCCCAGGAGCATCCCGGCGATCCCCTTTCCGATCAACGCGGCTTCCGCCCTGTATTGCAGAGTCCCCCGCAGCGACAGAACGATCAGAAAGACTGCCGCAATTCCGAACAGAAGGAATTCAAACCTTATATCGGGAACGTAATAAGTCCCGCTCACCCCATACCAAATTTTCTGGAAAAAATACGGCAGCTCCATCAGCTTGCTTGCAACAGGAGCTTCGATATCAAATTCGCTGTTCCCATATTCCAGATAGTGCCGGAAAAAGTCCCTGTCAAAGGACAGGCTGAGGGCGACGAAAAAAGCGGCAAACACAGCGGTGATTCCCGCGTATTTGAAAAGAGGCTTCCACGCCTGCCTCCATTCCCCCGATTCCGTCTGCTTCCATTCCCTTGATTCCGCTTGCCGAATGGATGGGAGCAGCATTGCCGCGCACATGGCCCCGATCAGAAAGCTGTTGGGATGAAGGCCGATGGAGATTCCCGTAATCAGACCGGCGGCAGCGGGGCGCTTTGCCAGGATGGCCAGAACACAAGCGATGATACAGCAGACAAGGATGATTTCCTGCCGGGCAAAGTGGCTGGCATAGAGAAACTGGATATCGACCGACAGCAGTACGGTGCCTGCCAGCGGATACCAGGAAAGGCCCTCGCCCGGGAGTTGCCAGAAGGGGCCTCCTTCGCCAGAAAGTCCTTTGGTTCCGCAAAAGATACGTTTCAATAGAATATAGAACAGGATCAGAGCTGCACATCCGAAGATCAGAGAAAGAAGCCGGAAAGAAACGATCCGATATCCAAACAGTCCCATCATCGGCATCTGCAAAAGATGAAATATGACCTTGATCGCATGGGGATATCTGGGCTTCAGATCGTAGAAGGTTTCCGTCACCCCAAGATTCCCGCTTTCCATCATATTCCTCGTCAGCCCCGAAAGCCAGGATTCATCGGAATGAACGAAAGGAAACGACGTCAGAAAGGAAAAACTGACAAGAAAGTAACAAAAAATATAGGCAGCCAGAAGCAATTCCTGCTTCCTCCCGCCCGATCTGTTGCTGCCTTCCTGCTGCCGTTGCCGCGCTCTTTCTTCTCTCATCATAAGCCTTCCCCTGTCAATGTCCCGTTTTCACCACTATCTCACAATAACTCCTCTATTTCAACTATAAATTGTGCCGCCCCATCCCTCTCAACTATAAAATAATAGCATGTTGCATAATAGATATTTATATCACAATCTTTTCATTATGGTATATGATAGTTGTGATGACAGTTTACAAATCGATATTACACGTTTCATTCAAAGGAGGCAAGCTCGTGCGATTGATTGCCAAAAATTTAACATTCTTCCTGCTGGTCGTAATGTTAGCAATCGTTATTTCTGCCTGCAACCCATCTGAATACGAGGAGACGACATCCCAGATCATCAGTGCCGATTCCCTTTCCGAGCTTATGTCGGGCGGCGGCAGCCTGGTGGTCGTAGACATGCAGAGCCCGGAGGATTATGCGGCAGGACATGTTGAAGGCGCTGTCAACATTACGAAGGACGACATTGTGATCAATGTGCCGGTGGAGAATATGCTCACCTCGAAATCCAAATTTGAAAGACTGATGGGCGAAAAAGGCATCGATAACGACGCAACGATTATAATCTATGATAATGACAGAATGAGCGCCGCGCGCCTGTGGTGGACGTTCCTGATGTACGGGAACGAAAACGCCCGCGTTGTCGACGGAGGGCTGGAAGCGATCAAAAGCGCCGGCATCGATCTGACGAAGCAGGTTCCTTCCGTCCGGCCGGCCGTCTACACCGCAAAGGACAAAAACAAGGCCTGGCTTGCGGACATGAGCGAGGTTATGGCTCAGCTTGACGAGCCAAATCCAAACGTCGTTCTTCTGGATGTGAGAACAGATCAGGAGTACATCGAGTCAGGCAAGATTCCGTCATCCATCATGTATGATTACATCAACATCTTTTACACGGACAATACGTTCAAAAACGTACAGTCTACCAGAATCAACTTCATTGACAACGGCATGAGGCCGGAAAAAGAAATTATCATGTACTGCCGTACCTCAATGAGGGCCGCACCCGTATTCTTATCCCTCTACCAAGCGGGATACCGGAATATCAAAATCTACGATGGCGCTTATCTCGAGTGGTCATCCAATCCAAACAATCCAATTGAAATGCCTGCCGGAGCCAGCGCTCTGCCAAGCAAAAAAGATGCATCCTGAGGAGGAAGTAAACTATGAAACTCAAAAAATTACTGGCTATCTTGCTGTGCATCCTTATGGTCACAGCCTCGTTCGCAGCCTGTGGAAGCAATCAGGAAGCTGCGGCTCCGCCTGCGGAAGACAATCCCGTCGCCGAACAGACGAACGTAGTCGAAGAAGCGGCTCTCGCTTACTTTGCAAATTTCCCGGCTGACAAACATGTGATCTCTCCGGCGGACTTCTTTGCGAAGATCGATGCGGGCGAAGAAATGTTCATTCTGGACATCAGGAGCGGTGACGACTATGCAAAAGGTCATATCACAGGCGCGGTGAACATGCCGTTCGGAAACGAATCCATTGCTAAGAACATTGAGCTCATTCCCGACGATGTCCCGGTCTACGTTTACTGCTATACCGGACAGACAGCCTCCCAGACGATCGCCGTACTGAACGTTGCGGGAAAACCCGCCTATAACGTCCAGAGCGGTTTTGTAAGAGGCATTTCCGTAGAGCCCGGCTTTGAGAAGTACATAAGCACCGATCCGGTCGCTCTGCCGACAGAAACCTACGCCGTAGACAGCGAAATCAAGGCGGCCGTTGCAAACTATTATGCAACCGTTGCGTCTTATGCCGGAACCCCGACAGAAGCTCAGAACATCAAGGTTGACGCCGTAAAAGAAATCGTTGATTCCGAATCCGACGATTACGTGATCCTTTCCGTCAGAAAGGCTGAGGATTACGCGAAGGGCCACGTCAAAGGCGCCATCAATGTTCCTTTCGGAGCAGGAATGCAGGAAGGCCTGGTCCAGCTGCCCAAGGATAAGAAAATAATCGTATACTGCTACACCGGTCAGACCGCCTCTCAGACAGTAGCCATCCTCAGACTGCTGGGCTATGAAGCCTACAACATGCAGTTTGGTATGGGCAGCGCGGAAACTAAATCCGGCTGGCTCGGCGCCGGTTATGAAACCGTTACGGAGTAACATCCGGTCGGAATTTGATTCTCCTCAATAGAATTTATGAACATAGGAGTGCATCTGCAGACCTCTCTGCAGGTGCACTTTCCATTTGAGCACCTAACCACATTTGCGAAGGAAATGTATGGTAGGTGCCATACAGAAATTGCCCAGCTTCAGCTGGATTGCAATTTTTCAGTTGAGCACCTAACCACATTTACGAAGGAAATGTATGGTAGGTGCCATACAGAAATTGCCCAGCTTCAGCTGGATTG
>CAMJRV010000229.1 GCA_946408315.1 uncultured Bacillota bacterium
TCAGGGTATTATTAAGATAGGCCGCACCCACCTGCAGGATGCGACGCCGCTGACTCTGGGACAGGAAATCAGCGGCTGGCTCGCCATGCTGGTACAGACGGAGGATATGATCCGCGGCAGTCTGGAATATGTCAGAGAAATCGCGCTGGGCGGTACGGCGGTAGGAACCGGCCTGAACACCCATCCCGAATTCGGCGAGCGGGTTGCCGATAAGATTTCTGCTCTGACCGGAACGGATTTCGTTACGGCGCCCAACAAGTTCCACGCCCTTACCAGCAAGGATGCGCTTGTACATACTCACGGGGCTTTAAAGGCATTGGCGGCAAACCTGCTGAAGATCGCCAACGACGTCCGGTGGCTTGCCAGCGGGCCGAGATGCGGCATCGGAGAGCTGAGATTCGCGGAGAATGAACCGGGCAGTTCCATCATGCCGGGCAAGGTGAATCCGACCCAGTGTGAAGCGCTGACGATGGTGTGCTGTCAGGTAATGGCCAACGACGCGGCGGTGGGTTTTGCGGCTTCCCAGGGGAATTTTCAGCTGAACGTATACATGCCGGTGCTGATCTACAATGTACTTCAGTCCATCCGTCTTCTGGCAGACGCGATGGAGTCCTTCGATGAAAACTGCGCGTCAGGTATTGTGCCGAATGAGGAGCGGATTAAGGACAATCTGGAGTCGTCGCTGATGCTGGTAACGGCCCTGAATCCCCATATCGGTTATGAAAAGGCAGCCGAGATTGCCAAGACGGCGTACCGGAATGATATGACCCTGAAGCAGGCCGCAATATCTCTGGGGACTCTGACGGAAGAGGAGTTTGAGCGTTTTGTGGACCCGGCAAAGATGGTCTGAGGGTTTGTGGACCCGGCAAAGATGGTCTGAGAGCCGATCCGGCCGGATGGCCGGGAGTTAGGATAAGGAGGAAGCGGAATTGGAAATGGATAGCAAGGCTTATATCGACGGATATATGGAGCGGGCGAGGAAGGCCCAGAGAGAATACGAGAAGTTTTCACAGGAACAGATCGACGAGGTCGTGATGACTATCGCACGGGTAATCTGCGATAATGCGGAATACCTTGCGGAAATGGCGGTGGAAGAGACGGGCATGGGCGTCGTAGCGGACAAGATCGCCAAGAACAGGGGAAAGGCGCGCATGATCTGGAACAGCCTCAAAGGGAAGAAGTCCAAGGGGATCATCGAACGGGACGAAGAGACGGGAATCACGAAGATCGCCAAGCCTATCGGAGTTGTGGCTGCCATTACTCCCTGCACCAATCCCATCGTAACTCCTATGAGCAACGCCATGTTTGCCCTGAAGGGCGGCAATGCCATCATCATTACGCCCCATCACAAGGCGGTCCGGTGCAGCGGGAAAACCGTAGAACTGATCAATGAGGCGCTGTCTAAACTGGGGGCTCCCGAGCATCTGATCCAGATCCTCGATCAGCAGTCCCGGGAAAACACGAAAAATCTGATCTCCAGCGCGGACATCGTGATTGCTACCGGCGGAATGGGCATGGTGAAGGCCGCCTACAGCAGCGGCAAGCCGGCCCTCGGAGTCGGCGCGGGAAATGTTCAGTGCATTGTCGACGACGACGCGGACATTGAAACGGCGGCGCCGCAGATTATCGCGGGCAGAATCTTCGACAACGGCATTGTCTGTTCCGGGGAACAGTCCGTCATTCTGCCCGAATCGAGATATGACGAGATGATTAAGGCCTTTGAAAAGAACGGGGCCTTTGTCATCACAAATCCGGAGGATAAGGAAGCGATCAGAAACGCCATGTTCCCTGACGGCGCCATGAACCGCCACGCGGTGGGACAGTCGGTGCAGGCCGTCGCGAAGCTCGCGGGACTGAACGTTCCCGAGGATACGAAGGTAATCATCGTGGAAGCCGACGGATGGGGAGAGGACGATCTCCTGGCCAAAGAAAAAATGTGCCCGGTACTGGCTGCTTTCCGATACAAGACGTTTGAAGAGGGTGTCGAGATTGCCAGGGCGAACCTGGAGGAAGAAGGGAAAGGACACAGCGTTTCGATCCATTCCAATAACAGGGATCATATCGAGTATGCAGGCAAGGAGCTGTGCGTAAGCCGCTTTGTCGTCAATCAGACCTGTGCCACCAGCGCAGGCGGAAGCTTCTACAACGGGCTGGCTCCCACCAACACCCTCGGCTGCGGCTCTTGGGGAAACAACAGCATTTCGGAGAATCTCGACTACAAGCATCTCATCAACGTTTCGAGGATCGCGTATTATATGAAGGATAATCACGTTCCTACCGACGAGGAGCTTTGGAGTCTTAATTAAAAAAATAGAAAAGCGGCGCGGCAAGCGGCCCCGACTCACAGGTCATCCAGGGCATGTTGCTGCGCCGCTTTTATATGGCTTCGATGGCGGCCTTCAAATCACGGTCGAAGTTTTCCAGTTCTACGGACAGATCGTAACCCTCTCCTCTCAGAATGGCTCTTTCCAGCTCTGCGCTGGATTCCATAACGTCAAGCATGCCCAGAGTCCCTCCGAGACCTTTGATGGAATGGGCCAGCCTCCTTGCCTCGTCGAAATTCTTTTCTGCGAGAAGGGAAGCGATCTGTCCTGCGGAATTCGCATAGTTTGCTTTGAATTTTTCCACATGCTTGTAATAGATGGACGTCAGTCCGCCCAGGTTTCTGATAGCCTCTTCCCGTCCGGCAAAGGGATCCTTTCTCCCATCCTCCAGACCGGGCATCTCCGGCAGCGTTATGGCGCCTTCCCGGGTCTGAAAATAAGGGGCGATCGCTTTGTAAAAGGCGGTGGCCTTAAAGGGCTTCAGCAGGAAACATTCAATGGTGCCCGCATGCTCTGCCCTGATCTGGTCGTTGATATCCGAGGCAGTGATGGCGATGATCGGCGACGTTACCTGCATCTCATTTTTCAGGACCGATGCGGCGGTGTAGCCGTCCATATTGGGCATGTGGATGTCCATCAGGATCACGTTGTAATAATTCGAGGCTTTATCCCGGCACATTTCGATTGCCGACAACCCATCGGATGCCGTATCGCAGGCAATGTTCGCGTCGTTCAGCAGCTTGACCGCCACCTCTGAATTGATCTCCGTATCCTCGACGACAAGAGCTCTGCCGCCGTTGCCGTCCAGAGGAAGGGTGTTGACCACGCTGGCTGCCAAGTTAGGTTTTGGTTCCAATGCCTTCTGCGCGGGGATGGAAAAGTAGAATTTGCTGCCCTTTCCTTTGGTGCTTTTCACCCACATGCGTCCGTCCATGCTTTCGATGATATTTTTACAGATATATAGTCCGAGACCGGTGCCCTGATGCTGTTTTGTCAGGTGGTTTTCCAGCTGCTCGAACTCCCGGAACAGCTTGGAGATATCCTTTTCTGCGATGCCGATCCCCGTATCCTCCACACAGAACTGGAGCAGGACCTTATCCTCATTTTCCGACAGAGACTCCACCGCAAGCTTGATATAGCCCGAATCGGTAAACTTGCAGGCATTGTTGATCAAATTGACGAGGACTTGAACAAACCTGGTCTTGTCCAGATGGAGGCACAGATTTCTATTGAACTCGTATTCCGTGCGCCATTCAATGCCTTTGAAGGAAAGCTGGTTGGAGAACATATCCTCCACGCTTTTGATGACCGATTCCAGAGAAAAGTCGGTGGGATAAAGGCTGAGGGTATTATTTTTGATCTTCGACAGATCCAGCACGTCGCTGATGATGGTCAGGAGGATATCCGACGAGGTTTCGATCTTTCGGACCAGCTCCTTCTGGTTCTGGGACAGCCGCGTGCTTTTCAGGAAATGAACCATTCCGAGGATTGCGTTGATCGGCGTCTTGATCTCATGGGAGATATTTGCGATAAAGGAATCCTTCGCCTGGGAATAGAAGTTGATTTCCTTCAGCTGCTTGCGAAGCTGGGCCTGCAGCTCTTCCGTCTTCGTGTTGTCACGGATCAGGTGAACATAGAGATTGTTTTTCCGCTCGTCTTCGATGGTGAAGTAGCTGTAAATGATATTTTTCTTTTTTCCGCCGATCCGGATATCGGTTATTCCCTCGCCGCTGGGCTGCTGCATGGCCGACGTCTCAATGATCGCCGAAACCCTTTGATCGAAGGTCTCGGGAATCGATTTGCCTGTCGGGTCTTCCGATTCGATATCCATGATCTCCCTGTATTTTAAATTCGTATACTTAAAGCGGTAGTCCTTATCCAATATGGCGATCCCGCCGTTAATATTCTCAACGATGGTGTTGTACAGTTTGCTGAAAGAGGAATGATAGGCGCTTTCCCGGAGGATCAGATAAAAGGTTGCCGAGGAAAAGGCCAGGAGGAGAAGGCAGACGATGATCAGAGTCCGCTCCAGAATTTTTTGATACGTTAAAACGATATCTTCCGTACGATTCAGCCTGTCGATATAGCTCTTGGAGAGTCCCGCCATGGCGGAAGCCTGCTCGCTGTACATCTTGTCGAATTCCTCGGTCACGATGCCGGCATCGCTCCGATCGTCCACCGCGTCGGTAAGGAGCCCGACCAGCTCGTCAAACAGATCCAGATAGCGTGTGTAAAGCTGCCGCTCTTCCTGATTGAAATGGATATAGTCCGCCTGTGTGGAAATTGTAAAGTTTCTGCTGGCGAGGATTCTTTTCAGGCCTTCGGGGGTCTGAGCTTCCGTAAAAACGCGGAAGTCCAAGGAGACAGAGTCATTGCTTTTATAATTGTTCAAAAACATGAAAAATTCGGATTTGAATCTTTCATCGTTCGTCTGAAGGTAGAGTTTTGTATTGGAGTAAAGGGTTTCCAGAAGGTTGGAGTATTTGATGTCGAAGCTCAGCATGCTGTTTTTTCGGATCTCGATGGAAATTACTTCATTGCGGTATGCGAACACGGCCATCGTATTCATGATGAGAATAATGACCAGGCTGATGATCATTACCGCCATAAAACTCAAATTTACTTTTTTCATAAAGATGGGCTCCTTTTAAAATAATTCGCCCGGCTTATTGGCAAACCGAAGCGAACTTATGCCATGAAAAAGTATCATGAGACTGACGTTGTTAAATTTTGATATATTATGACC
>CAMJRV010000230.1 GCA_946408315.1 uncultured Bacillota bacterium
CCCACGGATGGAAGGTTTCAGGCTTGCTGAATATTCCCGCCGGCGCGGAGGAAGGAAAAACTCCGGCAATTGTTTGTGTCCATCCCGGAAGCAGCTGCAAAGACCAGACTGCCGGAATTTATGCCAGAAAACTCGCAGAGAAAGGATTTGTGACCCTTGCTTTCGACGCATCCTATCAGGGAGAAAGCGAAGGAGAGCCACGATACTCAGAGATTGCCGCAGCACGGGTCGAAGATATTCGCTGTGCCGTTGATTATCTGACAACCCTGGATTTTGTTGACGAAAACCGGATCGGCGTGCTGGGCGTTTGCGCCGGCGGCGGCTATGCCGTCAATGCAGCCATGACAGAGCGGAGAATCAAAGCGGTCGGCACCGTCGTGGGCGCAAATATCGGCCGCGTGCAGCGGGAAAGCGGTGATCCGATCAAAGCGCTGGAAGCGATCGCACAGCAGCGTACGGCGGAAGCCCGGGGCGCCGAGCCGATGATCGTCAACTGGATTCCCTGCAATCAGGAAGAGCGTGAAAAAGCCGGAATGACGGACATTGACCTCGTGGAAGCGGTCGATTACTATACGACCTCCAGAGGCCAGAGCCCCAACTCACCCAACAAGCTGAAATTTACCAGTCTGGACTCGCTGTTGGGTTTTGACGCGTTCCATCTGGTCGAAGAGCTGCTGACCCAGCCCCTGCAGATTGTTGTGGGAGACAAACAGGGCGCCTTTGGCTCCTACCGCGACGGACAAGAGCTTTACAAAAGGGCCGCGTCTGTTAAGAAAGATATTCTCGTCCTCGAAAACGTCAGCCATTATGATCTCTACGACCAGCCCGAGCCGGTGAAAAAAGCCGTTGAAAAACTGGATACTTTTTATAAAGAAAATTTATAGCGTTCCATGCAGCGGGAACTTATCATGCGCCCTTCTTTCGTGTAAAGAAGATATAGTAACAAAATCCCGCAATGACCGCAAAGAAGGAAAAATAAAGATACATCCGGCTGTATCCGGCAGCGGAGGCAATCATGCCCCCAATGACCGAGCCGAACCCGATTCCTCCGTCAAAGCCGGTAAAAAAGGTCGCGTTTGCTGCGCCCCGCCGTTCCTTCGGCGCGCGAATAATCGCCATCGCCTGCAGGCTGGACTGCACCGAGCCCAAACCTAAGCCGTATATCGCCGCACAAAGGAGAAAGGCCGGCAAGGTTGCCGCCCGGGATAACAGGATCATGGCGACAGCGACCAACAGCAATCCCGGATAAATCGCGACGCTGAAGCCAAAACGGTCGGTCAGCCTTCCCGACAACGGCCTTGTCACCAACAAGGTCGCGGCATAAACGGTAAAAAATATGCCGATATTCGTAATTCCCGCGTTTATGGCATACAGGGAAAGAAAGCCTGTGATCGAACCGTAGGTAGCGCAGACAAGAAACATAATCGCGGCGGGCAGGATCGAAGTGCGTTCATAAACAGACGCTTTGACCCGTTCCTCCTGCAGCTCTGCTTTTTCGGTATTCCGAAGGAAAAAGGACAGCAGCAGCACGACAGCGGCAAGCCCTGCGGACACAAAGGAAAGAGGTTTGAATCCGCTTCCGGCAAACATAGCCAGCGCCATGCCGGGAGCCAGCGCCATTGCCAGACTGCTGGACAGGCTGAAATAGCCCATCCCCTCTCCAAAACGGCTTTTGGGGATATTGTCGGATGCGATCGTGCTGCTTGCCGTACTCGCTATTCCCCAGCCGATACCGTGTACGAAACGGACGGCAATCAATGCGCCGACAGAAGGCAGCCAGCCAAACGACAGGGTAACCGCTATGATGATCAAAAGACCTGCCGCAAAAATACCCTTCCTTCCCATCTTGTCAAGCAGCGCCCCCGAAACAGGACGGATGAGCAGAGAGGCCACAGTTGCCGAGCCGACAATCCACCCCAGCATGGTATCCGAACCGCCTAGTGATTTTGCAAAGAGCGGCAGCGTCGGCAAAAGCATTTGAAATCCCCAAAACAAAAATAGATTGATCACTGCAATCATGATAAAATCCCTTGTCCATAGGGGTTGTTTTTTATCTTCCATGATGAATTCTCCTCGTAGTTCGATCATTTTTTCATTTTTTTATACAAGCGCATTTTTTCTTCCACCACGCCGGAAAGAATCGTCTGCAGCAGCAAAACAGCCTGTTCCGCCTCCTGCTCCGATAAATTCCGCGTCACAATATCCACGGCCTCTAAAAAAGTCTCTTGAATATGCGCCTTGATCCCCTGCCCTTTTTCAGTAAGATACAAGCCTGCAAATCGTTTATCTTCAGACAGAGTTTCTTTTCTGATATATCCCGCGGAAACGAGACTTTTGATCGCTTTCGCCGTCGTGGACTTATCGACGAAAAGTGCCTGACTAAGCTCTTTTTGCGTGATCCCCTCGGATTTGGAAATCACGTATAGAAAGTCGTGCTGACCACCGCGGATCGGCACATCCTGCAGCTTTAAGTTTAAAATGCTTTGCAAATTTCGGTAGATCGCTGCATTCAGCTTCCCGATATTGCCATTGAATTCGGACATTTCCCTCACCTCCGGTCTGAAGTTTCATCCGCATTATATCAAATATTAGTTGACTTGCCAACTAATATTGACGAAAACATATGTAAAAAAGAAGAACTGCTGAATCCAAAAGTTTGCGATTCAACAGCTCTTTTCGTTTCTGTCTCTGATTTAGTGGTTCCTCTGTTCCTCGGTGTGCTTCAATCCGGTCTCCCTGTCATATCCATATACATGGCGCAGCTCAAAAGGCTCCGTCATCTCTATGGCAGCAACCTTTCCGCCCTTGATATAAAACGCAATATCTCTTATTTCAAGGTTCTCATGGGTAAAAGGCTGCCATAGATAGGCGCAGTCAAAGTCATACTTTTTGTCAAGCTTTCCTAAGCCCCCATCGGGAGATTCGATCATAATGATTCCATACATCCCGTTCTCGGAAAGAGCCTCATCCTTATCGAGGTAATATAAATGATCGGGATATGCAGATAAGAGCTCTTTTTCAGAGCTGCCTACGGCAACCTTTTGATTCGTCTTCGCACCCTGCATATCTGTCCAGAGATACGAGATGTATTCTACATGGTCGGGTTCGTAATATTGTGTTCCGACCATCAAACCGCCCTCCTTAAAGTTGTACCAATATCTTTTATGCTGATAGGGCACCATGCCGTCTCCGTCATAAAGTTCCTCTTTTACCGCGTCCATTTTATTTTGATATTTTTCAAGTAAAAAAAGCGGATTGCCGATTGCACTGGCCTCGCCGGATAAGGAAATCGAGAAATCATCGGTAATCCGATCGTCATATCTCTCCGAAAAGCGAAAATCATAAAGATTCTCAATCCCTTCCGCAACGTTTTCGGGAATCGTCGGCTTATCATTCGCAGCCGGTCTGTCATCTACAATTTCCTCATCGGAACCGATACCCTTATCAGGCGAGGCAGGTCCGCCGCAAGCGGTAAGCTGGGCGAAAAGCATAATAGCCAGGGCGCCGATCAGTATGTTTCTCAAACTGTTTTTCATGAATCTTCCCCCTTAGAAATAATTCATATTATATCAAATTCCTGCAACAGGCTCAACTGAGAGTCCATCGCTCCGATCACCGGCCGCACTCCTTTCAAAATTAACCTGCAATTAATTTTTTATCCCTTTATTTAATTACCTCTCAATTGTGGAATCAAGGTCAATCTGATAGAATGTACACAAAGAAAGGCCCTTCTTAATATTCAGATTGGAAGATGATGAAAATGCCGATCAATACGGTGATTCGAGAAAAAAGAAAAGAAATTGGATTAACACAAGAGCAAATTGCAGAGTATCTTGGCGTCTCTACCCCTGCCGTGAACAAATGGGAAAAAGGCGTTACCTACCCTGATATTTCTTCGCTGCCCGCGCTGGCCCGGCTGCTCAAGGTGGACTTAAACACTCTGCTTTGCTTTCACGAAGGGTTGTCGGAGCGGGAAATCAGCCATTTCTGCAAGGAAGTAATGGATACAATCCATAAAAACAGCTTTGAAAGCGGCTATACGATGATGATTGAAAAAGTACAGGAATATCCAAGCTGCGGCTCCTTGATCCATACGGCTGCACTGCTGTTGGACGGCGCTTTGATGATGTCGGGAATGGATGCCGCTCATAAGGAAAGGTATCGCAGCCAGATCATATCCCTGTATGAACGTGCTGCGAAAAGTGATGATGATCAGATTCGAAGCGAGGCGACTTTCATGCTGGCTTCCAAATACATGGGCCGTGAGGAATACGACAAAGCGCAGGAAATGCTGGATTTACTGCCGGAAAGAAGCGCCATGGATAAAAGACAGCTCCAGGCGAGCCTCTGGATCAAACAGGGCAAACTTGCGGAAGCCGCGGAGCTTCTGGAACGCAAGATGCTGCTGATACAAAGCAACGAGCTCCAGAGCATTTTACTGAGCCTTGCCGAGATTGCGCTGAAGGAAGGCAAAGATCAAGATGCTTCCCATCTGGCGGAACTTTCCCGGGATGCCGCAAAGCTGTTTGACCTGTGGGATTATTGTTCCTTTGTTGTCCCCCTCCAGGTCGCCCTGGCCCAAGAGAATGTCCGGGACAGCATTTCGCTTCTGAAATCCATACTTGCAGCGACGCTTACACCATGGGAAATGAAAAAATCCGCGCTGTACCGCCATATTGCCATAAAGGAAAACCAGAAAAACTTCGGTGCAAAAATGCTGCCGGCGCTGCTTACAGAGATTGAGAACGATCCGAAATATGTATTCCTTCGCTCCAATGAGGAATTTCAGCGTCTGATTGAAGAATACCGCCTGAGAAAAAAGGTTGAAGAATCAGTTGTTAGTATGATATGATTTGTAATTGACCGAATAAAAAAAGAAAGGCACAGAACATGAATCAGCGGGAGCAACAAAGGTTAGAAACGAAAAGAAGAATATACAATTGCGCGTTTCAGCTATTCCAGGAGAAGGGCTTTGATTCTGTTAAAATTACGGATGTCGTGAAGAAGGCGCATGTCTCTGTCGGCGCGTTTTATTATCATTTCCCGACAAAGGAAAATCTCATCGATGA
>CAMJRV010000231.1 GCA_946408315.1 uncultured Bacillota bacterium
TCTATTAAGTTAGGTTGCAGCCTAAGTTCTTTTTATTTATTTTTTGATCAGTTCCTTCGCCAGTTTTTTCACTTCTGACGTATATCTGTCGAATGCCAGGAAGTCGCCCATTCCGTCTTCATGGTTGTACAGGCGCTCTTTCGGAGAAACATCGCAGAAACCGTAAGTTTTCATCCTGGAGAATTCAGCGCAGGTGTATCCGCCGCCTTCTACGCCGATACCTGTGCTCTTGGTTCCGCCGAAGGGCTGGTCATTGTGTCTCAGCGCGCTGGAGCCGTTGACCCATACTGCGGAGGACTCAATATTCTCGGTAAAATAGTAGGCTTTCTTCAGATCCTTGGTAATAACGGACGCGCTCAGGCCGTATTTGCTCTGGTTCGCGATTGCGACCGCCTCTTCATCGGTTTCAAAGGTGATGATCGGAACGACAGGTCCGAATACTTCCATATCCTTCGCGATATCCATATCTTTTGTTACGTTGTCGATAATCGTGACGTCCATGGCCGCTCCGTTGCGCTTTCCGCCATAGATGACCTTTGCTCCCTGGGCAACGGTGTGGGCAATCTGCTTTTCAACCCGGATCGCAGCATCTTCCGTTACAAGGCGCGACAGGTCCGTAGCAGGATCCATGGCATGACCGCGATTCAAACCGTCGCAGAACTTGATCAGACACTGAACGAAGGCGTCCTTCGCCCTCTTGTGCACGATGGTTCTCTTTGGAGAAGCACAGACCTGGCCGTTGTTTTCGATGATACGTCCCCAGCCGAGGCACTCGATGGCCTTGACCATCTGCTCCGGATCATCGGCGACTTCTTCCGTAATGATCAGCGGGTCGTTTCCTCCCAGCTCCAGATGGACATTCTTAATGGTAGGAGCGGCGCAGTGCAGCATCTCGGTTCCCGCGTCGTTGCTTCCGGTCAGCGCGATGGCCGCGATCTTCGGACTGGTCAGAAGATTGTTTGTGGTGTCTTCTCTGCTGGCGGTAATGAAGTGAAGGCACTCTTTCGGAACGCCCGCCTCATGCGCCAGGTCGATGAGCAGCTTTACATTGCAAGGCGCAGTTGTAGCCGCTTTGACAATACATGTATTTCCCATCAGCAGCGCGGGAACGATTTTCTGCAAGGTCAGTTCAACGGGATAGTTGAAAGGAATGACACAGGCGATGACTCCCAGCGCCTCACGCTTTACAAACACGCTGTGATTTTCATAGCCTTCGCTGCTGTCGCACAGAACCTGGCCGTACAGGTGCTTTCCAACCTCGATGTTGGCTCTTCCGATTTCAGCGGCATAAGTTGTCTCTGCTCTGGCCTGCGTAATGGGCTTACCCATCTCCTGGGCCATAAAGCTTGCGATTTCATCTCTGTGCTGATCCACCAGATCGCAGAGCTTATACAGGATCTGCCCTCTTTCAAAGGTCGGCACTCTTTCCCATCTGGGCTGTACCGCAAAGGCAGTGTCCACCATCGCCGCGATTTCTTCTCCGTTGTAATATGGAACTGTACCCACCAATTTGCCGTTGGACACATCGATTACTTCCATCATTTTCATGAATTTTTTCCTCCTCAATACTTTACATTCGCTTTCAGCGCATTTAGTTAATACTTTCGTTATGTATTACCTTAATACTTGACGAAACACTTGTCAATCCTTTTTTTAAATTATCTGATAATTTTTATTCGCCAAAAAAAACCAGCAATTCAATTGCTGGTTTTTTGTATGGGTTAATATAATTTTGATATACGGCGCTGCCGCGGCCGGTTTCTATGTTTTCTTGACAAGTATGATATTGCTGGATAAGGTTTCAAGAGTCAGCGAGATAATACCTTTTAAATATTCTGCGTCCAAATCTTTTTGATATATGATTTGAGGCAGGAACTCCTCCGGAATGATTTCACTGCATTGTTCACAAATGACTTCCTGCATTTCCGGCTTAAACAGAGAGCCGGTCAATACCAGATGCGCAGGATTAACGATTGCTACGATCGATGCAACTGCCTGTACAATGATTGGGATAAATGTCTTTTCATTATTTTGCTTTGCAAGCAGCTCGTTCCGAGACAGTCCATATGGCAAGAATCCAATTTCGCCTGCCATTTTTGTATGGCCTTTGATCACCTGGCCATTGATAAAGAACCCTGCGCCCAGGTGATGATCTTCGGGCGCCAGCAGAACCGCTATCGATTTGCCTTCCAGCTCGGAATGATTTTTATGATATCCATAAACCATGGAGTGCATCTCATTCTCAACTGTTATGTTAAGATTATATTTTTCATACATCATGCTCTTTAATGACACGCCATTCAATTCCTGCACATCACAATGGGTTATGACTCCCCCGCGGGTGATTCCCGGAATACCGACGCCGATTGCCCGGATGTGTTTATATTTCCCGATGAAATTTTGAATTGCCTCATCGATGGTATCAAATGTGATAGCTTTATAAACGCTTACCTTTTCGCTGAGCACCTCGGCTTTAAGGTTTACCAGCACGCAGCGAAGGCTGTGCGAATCCTTATCAGATGTAATGGTAATACAGATAGCCAGTGAATAATTGGCATTGTACATGTATCTTCTTGCGGGGCGTCCGCCGCCTGACTCGAGCAACTCCCCTTCCGTAATCTCTCCGGATTTGCAGAGTTCCTTTATAATATTTCCGCAAGTCGCCACACTTAAACCTGTGCCCGCCGCGATCTCAGCCACCGTCGCGCTTCCCAGTTCTCTTAACGCCGAGGTGATAAGGTCAATGTTGGTCTGTTTTACTCTTATCGTGTTGTTAACGATCCTCTTCATATACGTATTCCTATAAATTCTATTTTATTAGCTTTAGTATAAGTCTCTAAATTAGAGGCTACCATAAGTAATAAAATTTGTCAATTCATTGTATTTTCACTTTAAATCGGTATATGCCAGGCGGTTACAATTCACAGCCGATATAGCCGTACTGTGAATTGTAACGCCTGGGCTTTTAGCCTTCCGACCTTAAAAAATCACCTCCCGGCCGGTGTATATTGCACCAGCCGGGAGGTTTTCGGCAAAGAAAGAAATCTTCTTCAGTCTTTTTCCATCTATTTCACATAATTTTCCATAGACTCAACCAGATACTTGCAATTCGGCATTTTGCTTGTCGTAGTATAGCCGGCTTCCGCGTTTATCACATCAGGGATTCTATTGATCAGTGTCGCACAGGTCATTTCAACGGTAGGCGGTTCCGGCAGGCTTACTTTCAGCTCTTCGCTTTCGCCATGTAAAACCCAGTCGTTGTATTCAAAGTCTTCCGGTCCATAAACAATTGCTTTTACAGCGCTTTCAATCACAACGCCTTCTTTTGTCTGGGTGTTGACGATCTGCGATGCGCCTTTCAGCTGTCCGACAGGAATGGTTCTGCCCAGGGTTTTCGACGGAGTATCTTTTTCTGCCGCGTGAGGCACTAATTTTTGTGTCTGCTTCGTAACGGTAAGTCCAAGCTTTTCAGCAAGCCATGCATTGGAGTTCCACATGAATCCCGGAATAAACTCTCCTTTTGCAATTTGAGTTTCGACTTCCTGCTCGCTTAAATTGTATGCGGAAGCAAGCTCGCGGTTGAAAGTCTCCAGATCCATCCCCGCGCCGAACGAATTGGCAAAGGCGATGCCGTAATCGTCGACATTGTTCTGGGTTACACCGGTAATTTTAACTATTTTATTGAGAGAGCCCGCCAAATTGTTGATCATGGAACACCATTGCATTTCCTGTGCTCCGGAGCCCGCTAAGGTGCAGTCATTTTTCTTGGCGATCAGATCAAGCTCTTTCGTAAGATGCGTCGCTGAATTCCATGGATAGATGGCTTCCTCACAGCTCGTAATCGCGTTGACTCCCTTCTCTGCACAGATTTTTAAGACAGGGTAGATATCCTTCACCAGGCTCAATGTGGTAACGACAACGATATCAGGATTCAAATTTCCTATTTCATTTTCAAAGTTCTTTGCATCGCTGATCGCTACACCGACTGGATCACATCCGATTCTTACGCTGATATCCTTCCCGATAATTTCAGGATTCAAATCAAAGGCGCCTATGATTTCCGCTCCCTTATCGAGGGCGTACTTCATGCATATGCTCCCCATTCTCCCGCATCCATACTGAACTACTTTTACCTTATTTTTCATATTGTCCTCCTTTTGTTTAACACATAGCTTATTATTGTTTTATCCGCCGATAATTACTTCAAATCCGTAGTCTTCCAACCGGCTTTTTATTTCTTCCATCTGTTCATCGGAAGGTGCTTTTAGGTCTTCCAAAAGATACTTTTTCCCCATTGCGCGGTATTTGCTGATCCCGAAATTGTGATATGGCAGAATATGTATCGTTTTGATATCATCCTTCATTTCGCTGATAAATCTTCCAAACTGATCGATCTCTTTTTCCGAATCATTTATTGTTGGAATGATCGGTATTCTAACGACAATACGAACAAGCTTTGAGAGCTTTTTAAGATTTTCAAGGATCTGCTTGTTGGAACCTCCCGTATACCGGATATGCTTCTCATCATCCATTATTTTCAGATCGTACATGATGAGATCCAGATACGGCAAGACCTTCTCAAAGTTTTCCCAATCCACGCTGCCGCAGGTTTCTATGGCAGTAGATACGCCCTTTTCTTTATAATGCTTTGCCAATTCATATACGGCTTCGGGAAAGCACATTGCTTCTCCGCCGGAAAAGGTGATGCCGCCTCCTGAGTTTTTATAAAAAACCATGTCCTTATCGACTTCTTTTATAATATCCTCAATGGTCATACGCTTTCCCGACTGGCGAAGCGCTCCCGAGTAGCAGGTTTTTGAACATTCGCCGCACTGGGTGCACTTCGTCCTGTCCAGCACTGCTTTTTTATCGTCACTCCAGCTAAAACATCCGGGCTCACAAACCGCCATACATTTTCCGCAGCCAATGCACTTATCCGGATAATGCAATAATTTGGGACTAAAGCTCTGGGACTCCGGATTGGAACACCATTGGCACCTGAGCGGACATCCTTTAAAG
>CAMJRV010000232.1 GCA_946408315.1 uncultured Bacillota bacterium
CCCTAATACCCCTCGAATTTCCCCGAAAAAACTGATTTCTTTATTTTTAACGATCATAATGATTGTTGGCTTGGTCCCGGCGACGGCCTTTGCGGCATTTGATGGAGTGAGCGATCCTATTGTGGAGGGTTCGGCTGCCATCGACGTTCTCATCAACGCGGGCACCAACTCCACCGTATTGGCCAGCGAGTTGTCCGGCCCCTTATATACGAAGCTGAGAGAGCGCCTGGATTTACTGGGCCTTGGAGACGTTACGGTTCGCATCAGCACTCCCAAGGTAGGGCTGAACACCGCCGACACCAGCGATTGGTATGTCTATGACCATTACGACAAGGCCTGGTATGCCAATGCAGCCGCATGGGGAGCTCCAGGTGCCGTAGGGGCGGGCGCCGATACCACACTGCGTCCGTATTTTGCGAATGCGCTCACTCCGGACGCCAATGTAAAAACGGGAACGGGTCCCAATGGCACTATGACGGCAACAGAAATAAATAACTTGGCCAAGAACAGTAATCACGTTCCGAAAATGACTATCCAGCAGTGGGTGGCAGGGCCAAAGCCCAAAACCTATTCTAACAACGAGGTCACCCTCGGCTCCTTTGAGCAGCACATCTACAATCACGTAGACGCCAATGTGGCCTACATGGATTTTGTGGGGTATTATACTGGCTCCTACTCAGATTTCATGCTCTATCCCTGCACATCTCAGGAATCGAAACAGGTGACCTTTGACATTAACTCTACCAATGTCAACGCCCACTCGTTGAACGGCGCTGGGTTTTTGATCAATGCCGGTATCGACAGCAGCAAAAATCTGGTGGGCTACTATCTCTATTACGCGTTCTCCAGCACCAGTACCCCCGCCTCGGTTTCCCTATATCAAATCAATAGCAATGTCAAGGCGGCAGACATCCATAACGCCGCCACTGGCTCTACCTCTGGTTCGACTGCCGATTCAACCGGCATTATCAAAAAAAGCACGAAACTAATGGGCCAGAACATCGATTCCGCTAAATGGAGCTCTCAAATGAGCGTTCGGCTGACCATCACACCAACTCAGGTTCTGGTGGAGCAAAAGCCGAAGGCCGGCACAGAGGATTATGTGACAGTGATCAATCAGAGTGTTGCGAATAGCGGGCAGAAAGGCTTCGGACCCATTGTGCATTATAAGGAGTCCGGCCATGCCTGTGTCCGTGCGTCCCAGTTCACCTATTCCAACCTCAAGATGGCGTATATCGCCCAGTCGGATGATATCTTTGATGTGCTGTCCCAGGCCAACTATCTGCAAGACTCGGAAAAGTATTTTATCGATCTCACCGACGACGGAGAAAACCGCGCCCTGACTACAGACGAGGACGGCTTCGACGCCGCTGCGTATATGCAGGCAAAGGAGATCCGCTATATCACCAACCATAACAACGCGCTGGTGGGAACCGACAGTCCCCTGGGGAGCAACGGCACGACTCTGGGCGGCGAGGCTAATATTAACGAGTTAGCGAATAAGATCGCCGACTACATTGCCAACCAGCACGGTAAGCCCTTTGCGACTCCTTCTGACGAAGACAAGCTGCCTCTTTCAGCTCCCGTGGCCCTTTTGTCCCTGGTCAGGGAAAGAGTAGACGATGACAAGACTCCGACAAAATATGTGGATATTGTCAGGCGTGATCTGATCACAGGCGAACTCCCCATCTACTTCTACGATGTAAAGTCTGAGCCTTCCGACGGTAAAACCATCGACGTCTACCACTACACTATCACGTATCCTGACGGCAGGACGGATACTTTCAGCACGACCACACCGAATGATAAGCTACTGAAGATGACCAACAACCCGACTGATTGGCCTTTGGGTAAATATTCGGTGACCCTTACCGTTACTGACAGCAGCAGCAAAACCTCCGCTCCCGTTACGGTGAATTTCACAGTGGCTGGAGATACGGTCGCACCTGTGGTTTCCATTAATATTACGGATTCAGCGGCGGAACTGACTTTTGAAAATCCCGGGATCAACTCCGATACCACTTATATATCCGCCCTCGATTCCTATGCGGCGGTAATCAATACCAGCAATGCAAAACCGGCCACGCCGGGTTCGGAGTCCTTCATCGCTGTCGAAGTCACGTCAGCTTCCGTCAATTTTAACGACTTGAATCCGGGAACTTATTATGTTCATGCGTTCCTGAAGGATGCCGCCGGCAACGTAGGATATGCGGTGCAGCCGGTTACCATTATCAAAAAGCCCCAGAAGCTTGAAGGCACTAAAAAGTATATCTTTGAAGCAGGCGTTGATAAAGGCGCCAACCTTGACTTTACCGTCACTTCGTCAGCCTTCAACGTGGCGACAGATGCGCTTGGAGAAATTATATATACGGTAACGTCAAATCCAAATAGCGTCATATCCCTTTCCGAAGCCGGATTGACTGTCGGCAGCCGTTTGGGAGAAGCTCTGATTGCGGTCAAGGCAGCCGAGACTACCTCACACCGCGAGGCGGCCGAGCAGATTACGGTCAAGGTTGTGCTGCCTTTCACGGTTACGATGGATATCAGAGACTATACCACAAGCACGGGGATTACGATTGTTCCCGGATATCTTGACGAGGGAAATTTCGGTGTCAGCGATACCCGCGAGCTGAAATACCGCAAGGTCGGGACCGAGGACTGGATTATTGTGGACGGATGGGACTGGAAAGCCCCTTACACCATCGATTTCAGCGAACTGACCGCCGGAGCGGAGTACGAGATTTCTCTCTCCGGACAGAACAACAGAGAGATCCCCACCAAGTCTGATGCGACCCTTATTTTCAAAGTACCTGGCGACTCAGTGGGCGAGGGAACGACCTCCGTTGATCTTGAAGACACAACGTCGGGCGAGCCGTACACCGTATCCATCCGAACCGGTGAAACGGTGCTGGATTCCGTCGTTGTGACCGGAACCGGCGGTGACATTGAAGTCCCTGCATTTGAGGGTCTGTTCGACGGCTTCTATAATATCGTTGTGGAATATGGCGATGAAGTGGTCACAAGTCTGATTGAGATCAGAGATGGCAAGCAGATTCCCGAGAAGCTTACGGTAAAGGTTGGATCGAGAAGTACGCGGGTCAAACTTGGCAACGCAAAGAGCCCCAACGTTGTGGTGGATGGCCTGAACTCACTGTTTGATGCCGGTGCTCAGGTGGCGAATAACGAGGGCGGAATTACCGGGGACGACAACGATGCCGTGGATAGTCGAGGGGGCTCCGCTCTGATCGAACTCATTTCCACCGGACTTGACGAAGCAGATGTTCCGGATGATGCCGCACGGATCAACGAGATAAAAAACAATCAGAAGATCGCGATGATTCTCGACCTGTCGCTTTACAAGACGATACGGGAACAGGATGAGGCAAGGGGACTTAAAAGTCAGCTGACGTCCAGTTCCAAGCTGATCACCGTAGCCATACCCCTCGGCGACATAAACCGTACCAACCTGAAGGCATATCGTGTCCACGAGGGTAATGCCTGGGAGATTCCGGGAGCGACCTCAGATGGGAGCGGCGGCTACGTTTGGAAGAATGACTATGTTCTGCCCGTTCCTGCTCCTGACGGCACCACCCTGACGAAAGGGAATCCGGTCGGGGATGAAGAATTTGTGGTTTTCACCGCCGACTACGCGGTGCTTCACGTAAATAAATTTTCCACCTATGCGATCGGATATACGCCTTCCAGCGATTCTAAAAGTTCGTCGCATTCCTCCTCGTCTTCTTCAACAGCGCGGGATGTGACGGTGGGTGAAGCTCCTCACGGAAAGGTTACCTCGGACGCTTCCTCACAGAAGGCGGGAAGCACGGTAACCATTACGGTTACTCCGGATAACGGTTATACGCTCGGCAGTCTGAGCATCCGTGATTCCGAGGGCAATCTCGTATCATACACGAAGAACAGCGATGGAACGTACCGGTTTACCATGCCTTCCAGCGCCGTTACGATAAAGGCCGACTTTGTAAAAGGGGCCGCCGCTCCGATCGCGACCGGTGTTGCGGACTGGCTGATTACGGGCGATCATATCAGATATATGATCGGAGATGATAAGGGCTTCTTCAATCCCGGCAAAAATATGACTCGGGCAGAGGCGGCGCAGATGTTCTATAACCTTCTGCTCAATAAGGATGTCAAAAGCACGAAGAGCTTTTCCGATGTACCTGCCGGAGCATGGTATCGGAATGCTGTGGAAACGCTGGCCACCCTGGATATCGTCACCGGCGATAACGGGAAATACAGGGCAAATCAGTATATTACCAGAGCTGAGTTTACCGCCATCGCCATGCGGTTTGCCGCCGTTACCGACGGAACGGCAAGCTTCAGCGATGTGACCGGCTCCCATTGGGCATACCGCTATATCATGTCTGCGGCGGGATACGGCTGGATTAACGGCTATTCGGACGGAACGTACAAGCCTCAGGCACTGATTACCCGTTCCGAAGTCGTTACGATCGTCAACCACATGCTGGGCCGAAGCGCCGACAAGGCATATATTGACAACAACCTCGGAACTCTGAGACGCTTCCCGGATGTGACCGACAGCAGCTATTGGGCTTACTACGGCATCTTTGAAGCGACAAACGCACACGAGCACGAACTTTCGAGCGGCCAGGAAACCTGGACAGGCGTTTCCGAGTAATCAGTTAATTATTAGATAGAAAGCAAGTCAATTCTTGCAAGATAAAGCGCAACCCCGTACAGAGAAAGCTTTCTTTGTGCGGGGTTGCGTTTTATTTCGACAAAACTAGAACCAAATCTCCTGAATATCTCAGCGACAGGCTGTGGACAAGCATGTATAATAGTGCAGAGGGGGGTTTTTATATGCAGATAGAATTTGAAATGACCGACGATATTTTGATTGCAAATCTTGACGGTGAGCTGGACCATCATACCTCGTCTTTGGTCAGAGAAGAAATCGACAAAACAGTAGATGCCTTTCATTCAAAACATCTCATCTTTAACTTTAAAAAAGTGACCTTTATGGATAGTTCCGGAA
>CAMJRV010000233.1 GCA_946408315.1 uncultured Bacillota bacterium
AATTAACGATATGAATTTCTTCATTTTACTTCTCCTTGGAAAATACCTGATAACCACTTGCGTGGAACCATTGCTTCGCAGTGTCCGGATCAAATCCATTCCATTCTTCTTTTAAACTGGTGCAGGTGTCTCTCGGGATTGCGCCCGTTTCGACTACCACCACGTTGGCTCCCCATTCGACTGCCAGCTCTGAGGCCGGGTGTACGCAGATATCGGGGGCGCTCGCGCCGGCAGCGAGGCGTGTTATCGCAACGATCTGGGCAAACCTTTCCTTGGACATGGCCGGCAGCTCTCCAAGGGGAGTACCCTCTACCGGTACTCTTGCCATGCCTCCGGTAACGACTGCTCCGTATTCCATGGCGGTCAGAAACGAATCGGCAATCTCTTCGTTGGTATGTTCCACACCGATGGGCTCTACGAGAGAGACCAGTTTTAAGGGAGAGTTCTTTACCGCGGACAGGGTGGCAAGTCTGGCATTGGGATCAAAGCTGGTGTCGATCCCCTCCCTAAGCCGCAGGGTATGATAGACGAATTCCAATTCCGCCTCCATCATCCTCTGGGCAGTCTGCTCGTCGAATTCCCCGACATTTACGCCGAGTTCATATTCTCCGGGAACCGTTTTTTTGATTTTTTCAGCGAGCCCGATCAGTCTGTCGAGGCTGTAGAACTGGGTTGTGCGGAGCACGATCCACCTCACTCCGGCCGCGACATATTTTCTGGCCATGGCGATCGCGTCGTCCTCACTGAATTCGGTGCTTTCCTTTACGATCCCCCATTTCTCACCCAGAGAGCAGTAATTGCAGTTCATGGGGCAAGGACTGTAGTCAAGGCCGATGGCCGCCCAGAGGTAGGCTCTGTCCTTGCATACGGCAGAGGCCACTTCTCTCGCAGCCTGGCCCAATTTCTCACCCGCTTCGGAATTCGGGTCGATCTCAAGCAAAGCTATGATACTTTCCCGGTCTAAAGTTTTGCCTGACAACGCACTTTCTTTTGATTTTTGAATTAGCTCCAAATGATTCAAGACTGATTCCTCCCCATCTCACTTCATAGGGTTTTCCGGTTCCGGCGCCTGTAGAAGTTCGTTTGATTTCAACTTTTATAGAACTATATCTCTTATTAGATTAAGTCTGTTACTATGCGTCCATTTTATCATAAGCGAGCGGGGAATTGTTATAAGGATTTTTGTATAAATTAATAATATTATTTGCTGTTTTTTAACGAAAATCAAAATATGCGATAGAAATTGGAAAATGTAAAGAAAGAAAAATACAAAGAACAAAAATAGAAAAGAAAAAGGGGCGAACCCCTTTTCATATCATGCCCGGCTATACAGCGCCGTCATCGCCGCAATTTTCTGTGCCAGCTCATAGGAGGCGGATTCCGCCTTCATCCTCCACTGCCAGTTTGTACCGCCCAAGGTGGAAGGGGTATTCATTCTCCCTTCCGAACCGAGCCCCAGATAGTCCTGCATAGGGACTACGGCCAGCACGGCGGTGGAGGACTGGACGCCCCGGATCATCGCCCAGTGGAAGCCTTCGTTCTCGTTCAGATTGAGATACCGTTTTGCAAAATCCTTCTGCGCTTCCCCCGCATGGAAAAACCAGCCCAGGGCCGTGTCATTGTCGTGGGTCCCGGTATACACGATACAGTTCCTGTCGTAATTATGCGGAAGATGGTCGTTGTCTCCCAGACTGTCAAAAGCAAACCCGAGAACCTTCATGCCAGGAAAGCCGCTCTTTCTTAAAAAAATCTTTACGCCGTCCGTCATATATCCCAAATCCTCGGCGATGATCCTTACGTTGCCGAGAGAATGCCGCAGGGTTTCGATAAAGTCCATGCCGGGTCCCGGCTTCCAACTGCCCGAGGCGGCGGTGGGGGAGCCGTAGGGAACTTCCCAATAGCTTTCAAAGCCGCGGAAGTGATCGATCCGGACCCAATCGAAATTGCTCAGGGAGTTTTCGATGCGGCGAAGCCACCAGTCGTATCCGGTTTCCTTATTCTTCTGCCAGTCATAGACCGTGTTGCCCCAGTATTGGCCGTCGCTTGAAAAATAATCGGGAGGGCAGCCCGCTACGCAGACGGGGGTCAGGTTGCTGCTGTACTGGAAAATTCCCGAGGGCGCGTTGCTCCAGGTATCCGCGCTGTCGGCGGCGGCATAGATAGGGATGTCGCCGATGATCGCAATTCCCTGTCGATTGACGTAGCTTTTCAGCGAATTCCATTGCGTATAGGCGATATACTGTATAAATTGGAAATAAAGGATGTCGTCCTGATAGCGATCCTTGTAAAAACTCATGGCTTCCGGCGATCTCCGCTTAATGTCCTCATCCCAGCGTTCCCAGGGCTGATCGTTGAAATGTTTTTTCAAAACCATGAAGATGGCATAATCCTCCAGCCAGTCGTGATGTTTTTGAACAAAGGCGGCCAGCTCTTCGGCGGGCAGCAGTTCACGGCGGTGGAAGGCTTTTCGGAGAACCGCCTCCCTGTTTACATAAATTTTATTATAGTCCACTCGCTCGGGATTTTCGCCAAAGTCAAGGTGGCAGTATTCTTCGTGAAGGAGCAGACCCTGGCCGGCAAGGCTATCCAGGTCGATAAAGTAAGGGTTCAGCGCAAAGGCGGAAGGGGACTGATAGGGGGAGTCCCCGAAACTGGTAGGGCAGAGAGGAAGGATCTGCCAGTATTTCTGTTTTGCCGCCGCCAGAAAATCGGCGAAGGCATAGGCTTCCTTTCCGAAGGTACCGATGCCGTATGGGCTGGGCAGTGAGCTGATATGCATTAAAATTCCAGAACTTCGGTCCATGTATGTCTCCTCTTTATATTAATATCGTTTATTGTCGATTAACGTCAAAGACAGGTCTTGCGACCTGTCTTTACATTTTATCATAGTATTATTTCACTAACAATTGGTTAATAAACCGAGCGAGCAAAGTATTTTTTCTTTGTTACTGTTCACAGCCGATAAGGCCATGCTATAGTGTTTTCAAAGGGAGGCCTGAAACCTTATACCGAGCTTATGCGGAGCATATAAGCGAGGGAGGCTCCCGTGAAAATACTATAGTTTGGCGGCGGCTCTGTGAACAGTAACTTTCCTTTACTTCGTCAGCTCGCTGAAATTATATTTCATGCCCCGGGAGTGATAGTGGGTGTGGAGCAGCTCGTGGGACTTATGGCCCAGGGGTTCTCCCAGATAATCCTCGTAGAGTTTCATCACATCCGGATTCTTGTGAGATTTCCGAAGTGGAAGATCCTGGTCGATCTGATAGATCGCCTTCACGCGCTTCTCCTTGACGTCCATGGTGGATTTGATCGGCTGTCCGCCGCCGCCGATGCAGCCGCCCGGACAGGCCATCACTTCGATGAAGTGATAGGGAGATTCGCCCTTTTCGATCTGTTTGAGGAGCACCTTGGCATTTCCGAGTCCATGAGCTACGGCTATCTTTACGTCAAGATCGTTGATTTTGATCGTGGCCTCCTTGATTCCCCGAAGCCCTCTGACGTCGGTGAAGTCCAGGGATGGAAGCCCCTTGCCGGTGAGAACCTCGTAAACGGTTCTGAGGGCGGCTTCCATTACGCCGCCGGTCGCGCCGAAGATCTGGCCTGCGCCGGTTCCGATGCCGAAAGGATTGTCAAACTGGTCTTCTTCCAGACCGACAAAGTCGATTCCTGCCGAGGAGATCATCCGGGCAAGCTCTCTTGTGGTCAGAACGAGATCGACCTCCTGCACGCCGCCCGTGACCATCTCCGGTCTCTGGGCCTCATACTTCTTGGCGGTACAGGGCATGATGGAAACCGTGTAGATGTTTTTCGGATCGATACCCATTTTTTCCGCGTAATAGGATTTGGACAGGGCGCCGAACATCTGCTGGGGCGATTTGCATGTGGACAGATGATCCAGAAGGTGATCGTAACGGCCCTCGATAAAATTGATCCAGCCCGGCGAACAGGAGGTGATCATCGGCAGGGTACCGCCTTCCTTCACCCGCTTGATCAGCTCGTTGCCTTCTTCCAGAATCGTCAGATCTGCAGTAAAGTTTGTGTCGAATATCTTGTCGAAGCCCAGTCTTCTCAGAGCGGAGACCAGTTTGCCTGTCACGATCGTACCCTTAGGAAGGTTGAACGCGTCGCCTAAAGCCACTCTGACAGCCGGAGCTACCTGAACGATAACGTGTTTTTTAGGATCGTAAATAGCATCCCAAACCCTGGCGGTATCATCCTTCTCCACAATGGCGCCGACGGGGCACACCGCAGCGCACTGACCGCAGAATACGCAGAACGTCTCTTCCAGAGGAGCCTCATAGGCAGGGGTGATATTATAATGGACGGAACGGTGGGAGTGGGTCAGTACATGGACCTCCTGTCCCTTCTGGCAGGCTTCGACGCAGCGGTTGCATTTTACGCATTTTGCCGAATCTCTGACCAGGGACGGATTCGTATTGTCGAGGGGCAGGGCGTCCACCGTATCTTCCAAATTTGTCCTGGAGATGTTGAATCTTTGGCAGAGCGCCTGGAGCTCGCAGTTACCGTTTCTGAGACATTTCAGGCAGTCCTGGTCATGATTCGCGAGGATCAGCTCGAGAATTCCCTTCTGCATGTCGCGGACCTTCCTCGTATTGGTCTGAACCTCCATGCCTTCAAAGACATAGGAGGAACAGGCTGCCGTCAGCTTTTTGCTGCCCGACACGTCGACGACACACAGCCTGCAGTTTGCCTTGATGGACTGGTCCGGATGATAGCAGAGATGCGGAATGTTGATGTTGACTTTTTTCGCCGCTTCCAGGATGGTAGTCCCTTCCGGAACGACGAGGTCAATATTATCTATCTTAATCTTTACGTTCTTCACTTTGAAGTCACCTCCGTTAATCCAAATTCTTCAGGGAAATGATCGATCGCAGACAGCAGGGAGCTTTGCGCAGTTTCTCCCAATCCGCAGAAAGCACAGTTTTTCATGATATTGGCAAAGCGCATCGCCGTATCCAGATCGTCGGGATGTTGTGTTCCCGCGACGAACC
>CAMJRV010000234.1 GCA_946408315.1 uncultured Bacillota bacterium
CTCTACGACAGCGTCGAAGTGGATTATGCTGCGGACATTCTGCTCCTGCTGGCCTACTATAAGCTGAAGGATGACGTTCGTGACGAAAGGAATGCAAAGGCCGCCCTTGGAGCGGCGTTGATGAAGGGGACTTTTAAGAAGCTGCTTGACAATGTTCCCCGTCAATGCGCTTACGTAGAGGAGCGGCTGAACGAGCTTTCCCGTCTGGAAGACGAGGGCTGTCCCTCCATCGATCGCTCTGCGGAACCCTTTGCCAAGCTGATGGAAGAGGTATTCGACTATCCGGGATGGAGCGGGGAGGCGAATCCTGATGCCGAGGCGAACTCTGACGCCGAAGCGTTATCGGGGATCTTTCGCAGGATCGGATATCATCTCGGAAAATGGATCTACCTCATCGACGCTTATGACGACATTGAGGACAACCTGAAGGAAAAATCCTTCAACCCTTTGATTCTCCAGTTTGAATTTGATCCTGCAAAGGAGACGGTTATGGAATTCAGGGCGAGGATCAGGGAGCGGGTCGAGCGGAATCTGGTGCTGTACCTTGCAGAAATCGCAGAGTGCTGCCGCCAGTTAAAATTTGAAAAAAATCAGGGCCTGATTGAGAATATATTATATTTTGGTCTCATGAGAAAGACAGAGGAGATCTTAAAGAAAGGAACAGAGAACAATGCAGAATCCATATGAAATACTCGGAATAAAAGAAGGAGCAAGCCAAGAGGAGATCAAAGCGGCCTACAGAGAACAGGTTAAGAAATATCACCCTGACAGGTACCAGGACAACCCGCTGCAGGATCTTGCGGAAGAAAAGCTGCAGGAGGTCAATGAGGCTTACGAATATTTGATGAAAAACGGGGGAAAGACCGGTTACGACAGCAGCTACTCCGGCGGCGCCGGAGTCAACGGGTATCAAAACCAGAGCCCGGAATTCGCTGAGGTCAGACGAATGATCGATCGGGGAAATCTCGGCGGCGCGGAAGCGCTTCTTGCAAGAAGCAGAAACAGAAACGCGGAATGGTTTTTTCTGAGCGGGATGCTTTCGCTGAGAAAGGGCTGGTACGATGACGCCGTAAACAATGTTCAGACCGCAATGTCCATGGATCCTTCCAATATGGAATACCGGAACGCCATGAACAGTATAATGGCATCAGGGAACGGATATAGAACTGCTTCATATGGCAGAGGGTATACCAGTAACGATGAGCTCTGCAGGATGCTACAGTGCTATTGCTGCGCAGACGCTTTATGTGACTGTTTCTAATGGTTAGGTCGCAAAGGAGGGCTGACTTTACATGAACTCTTTAAATACAAAGAAGATCGCCATAGGCGGCGTGCTGCTGGCATTGTCCGTTGCAATGCTGTTCGGTGCCACATTCGTACCCGGCATTGAATTGACCCTGTACACCCTCAGTTCCGTCTGTGTCGCGATCATGATCCTGGAGTTTTCTCCGGGGGCAGGCCTGCTGTTATATTTTGCGTCGGTGATGCTGTCCTTTGCTCTGGTTCCCAATAAGGCAGTCAGTATTACATATACAATATTTTTCGGAATTTACGCGGTAGTCAAATATTATATTGAGAACTACAGGAAGCTGCCGCGGCCTGTGGAGATTATCCTGAAGCTGATTTTCTGTAATTCGATGTTTTTTGTCGGAGTACATTTTTTCGGCGCACTGTTTACCGGTGCGGTACAGATACCGGACATGGCGCTGCCCATCATTCTCGTAGGCGCGCAGGTCTTTTTCCTTGCCTATGATTATCTGCTGACTCTGGTCATCTCCTTCTATCTCAGGCGGCGGCCAAAGGCCCGGCAGTAGAAATCGACGCGACTATCAGTCATATTTCTCTCTCTCGGATAATAAACTTAGCATATAGAGGGTTTATCCCAAAACTTGCTGAGAAAAGAGGGAGCTTATGAAAAGGCGCTATCGCTATCCCAGGAGGGACGCAAGAACCGGATTTTCGGTATTCATCATCGTGATCATTCTGGCCGTCGCGGCCGGTTATGCCGGGACGAAATATATAATTTATCCGTACCTGCTTGGAGGCAGCCCGGCAGAGAATTCAGAGGATGCAGGAAATCAGACAGACGGCGATAAGGCGGCGACGGGTTCGGCTGTTGACGTGGTCACCAGCCTGCCGAGCGTTATTATCGACCAGCAAAATTTGAAAAACGACGCGCAGGACGGAAAGGAAAGTCCCGATGCGGCTTCCGGCGAGAAAGGCAGTTCCGGAGTCGTTTCAGGCGCTGACGGCCCTTACAGCGTTCAGTTCGGAAGCTTTACGACAAAAGGCGGCGCGGACTCGCTCTCCGCGGAATTGGACGGAAAGGGAATTTATTCTTATGTTTATGAGAGCGGAGGAAGCTACAAGGTGCTGGGACTTCCGTATACCACCGAGGCGAAGGCGAAAGAGGCGGCTGCGGTGGTGTCGGCTGTCGTTTCCGATGCCTTTGTTGTGAATCTCTCCAATATTATACAATAAATGCGGTAATGACTTAGAAAGGCGGAAGCATGATCCCATTATCAACTAGAATGAGGCCTGAAACCATAGATGACTTCATGGGGCAAAGACATTTTATGTACAAGGAGTCTTTGCTTTATAACGCGATTAAAAACAAGACTTTTGATTCGGCTATTTTTTTCGGGCCGTCGGGGACAGGAAAGACTACCCTGGCAAGGCTGATTGCCAGGGAAATGGACGCCGACTTTTACGAGCTTAACGCATCGACTACGGGAACCAAGGAACTGAAGGAGATTCTGGATAAGGCAAAACTGAAATTTTTTGGACTGCAGAAGGAGACGACATACCTGTATGTGGATGAGTTTCATCGGTGGAATAAGCTTCAGCAGGACTCTCTGCTGAAAGCGCTGGAGGAAGGCGTGATCCGCTTTATCGGGAGCACGACGGAGAATCCATATTTTTCCGTCAATAACGCCATCCTCAGCAGAGTGGGCTCCATCTATGAATTCAAGAAGCTCGACAAAGAAGATATCTACCAGATCTTAAAGAATGCACTGGCAGACCCGGAACGCGGCCTTGGAAAGCAAGGGCTGGATTTTGACGAGGACGCCGTTTTGATGCTGGCGGATCTGAGCGGAGGCGATGCCAGGATTGCTTTGGACACACTGGGCTTTATCAGCGATAACCTGAAAAAGGACGGCAGGATCGATAAGGCGATCGTAGGAGAGGCGATGCAGCGCCAGACCACTTTTTATGACCGGGGCGAGGACAAGTATAATCTGCTTTCCGCGCTGCAAAAATCGGTGCGCGGAAGCGATCCGGATGCGGCGATCCACTATCTTGCAAGACTCTTGGAGGGAGGAGCCGATATCCAGATGATCGGGAGAAGGCTGATGGTCATGGCCAGCGAGGATATCGGCATGGCTTATCCCAGCGCCGTTTCCATCGTCACAAGCTGCATTCAGGCGGCGCTGATGATCGGCCTGCCGGAGGCCAGGATCAATCTGGCTCACGCGACGATTCTGCTGGCGTCCTGTCCGAAGTCCAACTCGGCGGTCGTAGCCATCGAGAAAGCTGCTTCTGATATCCAGAAGAAAAATATAGACGATGTACCGGCACACTTAAAGGATTCTCACTATTCCGGTGCGCAAAAGAGGGGACTCGGGGTCGGATATAAATATCCGCACGCTTACGGAGGTTACGTCAAACAGCAGTATCTTCCGGACAATCTCTACCGGGAAAGAGTGAGGTATTACGAGCCGACAGAAAACGGAAAGGAAGGGGCTTTCAAGAGATTTCTGGAAAGCCTTGAAAAAGAGAAATGAAAATTACGCTGGCGGAACATTCCGGCTTCTGCTTCGGAGTAAAGGAAGCGCTGAAGAAGGCGGAACAGACCATCGAAGACAATAAAGGAAAGAACGTGAAAATCTATACCTGCGGGCCGCTGATCCACAATAAGACCGTGACGGACGAGCTGCGGGAGAAGGGGATCGAGATTATTCACAGCCCTGAAGAGGCGGAGGAGGGTTCTATCGTTATCGTGCGCTCCCACGGTGAGCCGGAGGATTTTTACCGAAGAGCCGGGGCAAGGAGCATTCAGATCATCGATGCCACCTGCCCTTTTGTGAAACGGATCCAGCAACTGGTCCGAAAGGCAAAGGATCAGGGCTATCACATCGTGGTTATCGGGGACGAGACTCATCCAGAAGTCATCGGGATCAACGGCTGGTGCGACAATGAAGCTTCTGTGGTCCCGGATCTCGCCGCTGCAAAAAATGTAACGGCCGATCGATTGTTCATCGTTGCCCAGACCACCATCACGGCAAAGCTTTTCCAGGAGATCGTTGCGTATTTTGAGCAGGGAAATAAGGAAATTGTTGTCCATAATACCATCTGCCACGCGACGGAGGAGCGTCAAAAAAGCTGTATGGAAACAGCAATAGATTCTGATTTAATGGTCATAATAGGAGGTAGCGACAGCTCAAATTCAAAGAAGCTTTATGAGATTGCAAAAAATTATTGTGCTAACACGTATTTTATTGAAAATAAAGAAACTTTACCATTGAAAGAAGTCGACAAATGTAATAAAATAGGAATAGCGGCGGGAGCTTCGACTCCCGAACGTATTATTAAGGAGGTTATTGCTACCATGAGTGAATTATTCACTGAAAACAAGAAAGACAGTATGATGCATGATCTGATGGACGAGATCGAAAAGTCCTTAAGATTGCCACGCAGCGGAGAAATTGTAACAGGAGAGGTTATCCAGGTTTCTGACAGAGAAATCATAGTAAATCTTGGTTGCAAGAAAGATGGTATCATTCCGAGAGATGAATTTACTCTGGAAGGAGATCAGGAATTAACTGATTTATTTAAAGAAGGCGATGAAATTCAGGCTAAGGTTTTAAAGACTGACGATGGCGATGGCAACATCTTACTGTCGAAGAAGAAGCTTGAAGTGAATGAGCATTGGGATGAGATCAATAATGCTCTTGAGAATAAATCAT
>CAMJRV010000235.1 GCA_946408315.1 uncultured Bacillota bacterium
GCTCAATGGAATAGATCTGATTGATCATCTCTGCCGTTCCCTCCGCATCAGGGATCACATAGTAAGGCGGATCCGGCAGCGGTGTGGAAGGCAACATATACGTTTCGATATCGTCCCCTGTAACTCCTATGGCCTTTGTGGCAAAGGAAGTGGCCTTGCCCAGGGTAATATCGGATTCGACATTTTCAAATACGGTCTTTGTAATTTTCGGAAGGTTCAGGCTCAGGCATTGACGGAAGGCCGATTTCATAAACTCCTGGTGAGCTTTGACACGCCCGATATCGCCTTCTACATATCCCTTCCTGTATCGGAGGAATTGGACGGCGTGTTTCCCGTCCAGCACTTGCTGCCCCTTAGGGATATTGATCACCAGAGGCGGCTTGTCATAGGGGTCTTTATATTTCATGTCAAACTTGATGTTCATCGGTACTCCTCCCATGGCGTCCACGATGTTTTCGACGCCCTTGTAGTCGAGTACCATGTAATAGTTGATCGGCATCCCCAAAAGGATTTCGCTGACGGCTTTTGCCGTGTTCAGCGGATTTTTCCGGTATGCCGCGTTAATTTTATTTTCACCCTCGCTGTTATATCCACTGCGATGATAGTAGGTGTCTCTCGGAATGGAAATCAAATCCACATGCTTTGCCTTGGTGTCAAAACTGGCCAGCATGATCGTGTCGGTCAGACCGCCATTAACGCCGAGCAACAGAACATTTACCCGCTTCGTGTCTTTAAACGCTTCAAAAAACGGACTTTCCGCGTCTACGAGAGTATCAAGCTGCTCTTCCAGCACGACGCCGTCTCCCCCCGGTGAAAAGATATGCGTATCTGCCACCTTGCCAAAGATCGCCAGCCCTGGCGTACATAATATAACAAAAACAATAAAAGCAATCAGGAAAGTCCTTAAAAAGCTTTCCATCGGCCTCCTGCCGGTCTTCGCCCCCGCTCCGGTTTTGATCTCTTTACCCATTGTCCTAATAGTACCTCTCTTTTCCCCCATTTATTGCTACGACTGCAGTCCCCGGGCGGAACAATTGCGGTTTTTACCCCGTTATATTCTGCTCCTTTTTTATTAATAATAATGCCCGGTAGCCGTTATATTTTATACCTTTTCACAAAAAAAATAAATAGGGAAGGTGAATTCCCTATATTAATTTTCTGTTACATCCCCTTGTTCTTCCTGCTTCGGCTCGACCTTATAGATGGAATTCAGCAATTCCTCAATTCCATCCTCGTCCGGGAACCAGTAGGACAGGCCGTCCTTTGTGCCGGATTTTCCGGGAATCATATGAGTCTGCATATCCTCGCCGTCAAGACCGATAGCGCCGGCGGCAAGCTTCGTCGCCACACCGAGAGGCAGATCCGAATCCACGTTGTCCATGGTGGTTTTCACCACTTTCGGAAGGCTGAAACCGAGGGCCCGCCGAAATGCCGACTTTACAAATTCCTGCTGCGCCTTGATTCTGCCGATGTCTCCTTCCGGATAACCGGCATAACCGTCGGAGCCTTTCCGAAACCGCAGAAATTCTACCGCCTTATTCCCGCTCAGCACCTGATATCCCTCGGGGATATCGATCTTCAGCGGCGGCTTATCGTAAGGATCGTTATAATGCATGTGGAAGGTGATATTCATCGGAACTCCTCCCATGGAGTCCACCACCTTCTTGACCACATCGTAATCCACCACCACATAATAGTTGATCGGCATTCCCATCAGGATGTCGCTGACGGCGGTGGCAGTCCCGACCGCCTTTTTTATACTGTAAATGCAGTTGATCTTCTTTTCGGCGGCGCTGCGCGCTCCCTCCCGGGGATAATAGGTATCCCGGGGAATGGAAATGACGTCCACGTGTTTGTCGTCCAGATCGTAGCTGCCCAGCATGAGCGTATCCGTCATGCCGTCATTGATACCCATCATCAGGATATTCACCCGATTTTGACTCTTAAAGGCCCCGGCAAGAGGACTTTCCTGATCCACAGCAATGGCCGGCATCTCCTCCGCCAGGTTTTCGGTGCCGCTGAAAACCCGGATGCTGCCCACAAGATTTAGTCCCCATTGAATGGGGACTAATATTGTCGTAAATATTAAAAATCCTGCTACAAATGTCTTTAAAAATGTTTTCATAGATTAGTTGTATTTAAAAAATCCTTCTCCGGTTTTTCTGCCTAATTTGCCTGCTCTCACCATCTTCTTAAGAAGTGGGTGGGGTCTGTATTTGTCGTCGCCATATTCGGAATGCAGCGTTTCCATAATCGCGAGGCATACGTCGAGTCCTACCAGATCGCCGAGGGCAAGGGGTCCCATGGGGTGATTGGCTCCAAGCATCATTGCCTGGTCGATATCTTCAGCAGAAGCAACACCGTCAGCCAAGATGCCGATTCCTTCATTGATCATCGGAATCAAAACTCTGTTTACGACGAATCCAGGCGCTTCATTGACTTCAACCGGCGTTTTCCCAAGGTTCTTGGTCAATTCCAGTATCGCGTCTCTCGTTTCATCGGAAGTGGCAAGTCCCTTGATGATCTCAACAAGCTTCATCATGGGCACCGGGTTGAAGAAGTGCATTCCGATGATCTTGTCGGCTCTGTTGGTGGCCGCTGCAATTTCAGTGATGGAAAGAGAGGATGTATTTGTAGCAATGATGGTTCCCGGCTTGCACAGTTGATCCAGCTCTGCAAACAAGGCCTTCTTCGATTCCATCTCCTCGGTGGCGGCTTCTATGATCAGGTCCGCGTCAGCAACGATGCTGATATCGGTGGAACCCTTAATCCTAGCCATAACAGCGTCCTTATCGGCAGCTGTGATCTTTTCTTTGGCAACCAGTCTGTCGAGATTTTTGCCGACAGTCGCGATTCCCTTTTCCACGGAACTCTCTCTTCTTGCGCGAAGCACTACTTCATAACCGCTCTGCGCAAGCACCTGGATGATTCCGGCACCCATCGTCCCGGTTCCTAAAACTCCTATCTTTTTCATACCTATTCCTCCAATAATAACAACCGAAATTTATACTTATATAGCGTAACTCGTTTTTCGGGAATTTTCAACCGTTATTTAAATAACGAGCAGAAAAAGTGTTTCCCGATATTGAAATTCACAGCCGCGCGCCAGCCCTGCCGCTACAGCGGCTGCGAATCTCAACTTCCTTTTACTTCGCTTTCAAAACTTTCCGCATCTCGGTCTTGTAGCTCTCCACCCCCGGCTGATCGAAAGGATTGACGCCGTTCAAATAGCCGCTGAGCGCGCAGGTCGTTTCAAAGAAATAAACGAGCCTGCCAAAACAGTAGGACGACAACTCGGGAATATCCAGCTTGATGATGGGAACGCCTGTGGCCTGATGGGCCGCAATGACGCCTTCCACCGCCGCCTGATTGATATCGTTCATGCTCTTTCCGGCCAGCAGCTCTCCCGCACTCTCCGGGACGATGAGATCGCCGGGCGGATTCAGCACGTTCAGCACTGTCTCGAAAAAGATCTGATTGCCATCCTGCAGAAACTGACCCATGGAATGAAGGTCCGTACTGAACTGCAGCGCGGCAGGAAAAATACCCTTTCCGTCCTTCCCCTCGCTCTCGCCGAAAAGCTGTTTCAGCCATTCTGCAAAAAACTGAAGCTTCGGCTCGTAATATTCAAATACTTCGATGACCTTTCCCCGGTTCAGCAGGCTGATCCTCTCTGCGGCAAGGAGTTCCGCATCGCTTCCCGTCGCCTTTGATGCTTCCGCCTCGGCCTCCGCGCCTTTAAGCATGGCCTCCACGTCAATGCCTGCCACTGCGATGGGCAGCAGGCCCACTGCCGTCAGCACGGAATACCGGCCGCCGATATCGTCGGGAACCACAAAGGACGGATAGCCCTCGCGGGTCGTCTCTTCTCTGAGAATGCCCCTTTCCGCGTCGGTAATGGCGTAGATCCGTTCCGCCGCCCCTTTCCTGCCATATTTTTTATAAAGCTCGTCTTTTAGGATGGAAAAAGCAACGCTGGATTCCGTCGTCGTTCCCGATTTGGAGATGAC
Source organism: uncultured Bacillota bacterium (assembly GCA_946408315.1). GTDB lineage: Bacteria > Bacillota > Clostridia > Peptostreptococcales > Anaerovoracaceae > Anoxybacterium. The sequence continues at coordinate 4,011 of CAMJRV010000235.1, forward strand.
ACAGAGGCAGAGCTCCTTTCCCTCAATCTTTTTCAGCAGCTCCTTATGGTAAGTTCCGCTCAGATTCTGTCCGGCAAAATAAATCTCCGGACCGGCTCCTTCCTCGGTTCTCAGGGCGCTGATCGCGGCCTGAGCCCCCAGATAGGACCCTCCGATCCCGATTACGACAAACACTTCGCACTGGCTGCGGATCTTTTCCGCGGCGGCCAGAATGTCCGCGAGCTCATTCCTGTCGTAATCAAATGGCAGCCTGACCCAGCCGGTAAACGGCTCTTCCCCCGACCACAGCTTTTTTTTCGCGCGTTCCAGTTCAGCTTCCCGGGCCGCTACGGCCTGCGGCTCAACCAGAGCACGCGACAGGTCCAGATTCAGCTTCATAGACATAGAAATCCCCCCTTCAGCGGCTGACACCGCTCCGCTGGGGAACCAACGGCCTTCGGGCTCCGACGCGCTTCGCGCGCTGCTGTCCGTTTTGCCAACCAAGCAAGCTTGGGGCAAAAAGGCCTGATTCCCTTCGGCGCTCGCTCCTGGCCTTTATTCGAGCGGAACGCCCTCCTTCAATTTAACCTCTTTTTATTTATGTTTATTGTTTTATGGCTTGGCAGACGCGATCAAATCGTACGGCTGTAATTGGGCACCAGCTTCTGGAGCCACTCCTTCACCTCGTCATCTTCCATAGAAAGAATGCCGCTGATGCTCTCGTCCGTGCAGATCATTTCCTTGCTCAGCATTTCATTGAGTTCCGGAGAGGGCGGCAGAGGCCGTCCCACATAAATCTTGTTGTGAGCTGTCTTTACGAGGCCTTCCTCGTCGAGCAGCAGCTCTTCATACAGCTTTTCGCCGGGGCGAAGTCCCGTAACCTTGATGTCGATATCCACATAAGGAACGTAGCCCGACAGCCGGATGACGTTTTCCGCAAGGTCCATAATGCGCACAGGTTCCCCCATGT
>CAMJRV010000236.1 GCA_946408315.1 uncultured Bacillota bacterium
TCTGTCCGGCTTTTCTCATTTTTGAGCATGGAATTCTCATTTGAGTATGAAATTCTCGGAAAACCTGCATAGGGTGGAAAGAAAGCCTTGCAATGAGGCAGATTCAGAGGGAAAGGGCCCCATCGAAAGTATTGGCATAAATGTTGCATTTGATGGGTGTTGCAACTGTAAAAAATAGTATGAACCGCCATCCCCTGCGGCACGGAAAGGAGCAGTCAATTTGCAGATGAAATCGCCATAATATTTCGATAATTCTTGCATCATTTATGCATAATTTCCTAGTTAATTCTTTGACAAAAGGCTTGTTATTTCAGCAATCCCAAAGTATAATGTATACGTATGATTTTAAGTTCTAGAAGTAAAATTCAGCCAGGATTTGCTTTGATCCAAACCGGGAAAACAGGTAAATTGTGGGTGGGTTTTACAGAAGACTAGAAAGAGGAGGATTAAATTGAGCACTGTTTTTTTTCTAATCTTGTTCCCGTTTGTGGTGGCTCTGGCTCTTTTGGTTCTCAAGACTGACGCAGTAAGAGATATTATCGTGAAGGTCGCGGCCATCGTAATCGCAGCGGCTTCCATCTATCTCACGGTGCAGTACTTCGGCTCAGGAGGAGAATATTTTGAATTCGAGAATGAAACGATCAATCGCCTGATGATGGGGATTGAGGTCTGTCTCGCGATCGTAATATTCTATCTGGGCATCAAGTACAAGAAGTACCTGGCTTCAGTTCTTGCGGCAATTCAAGCACCTGCCATGGTGTGGTTTGAGCTCTCCATCGGACACGGAATTCATGTTGCCAACAATCTTTATGTAGACAGGCTATCCATCGTGATGGTCCTGATTATCGGTATTATCGGTACGTTGATCTGCTGGTACTCAATTGGATATATGAAGGATTTCCAGCATCACCACCACGGCGAGCCGGACAGAAGACCCTGGTTCTTCTTCCTGCTGTTCCTGTTCCTGGCAGCGATGTTCGGAATCGTAGTCTCCAACAATCTTGTGTGGATGTATTTCTTCTGGGAAATCACGACTCTGTGCTCGTTCTTCCTGATCGGATTTACGAAGACACAGGAAGCCGTCAACAATTCTTTCAGAGCGTTGATCATGAACCTGTTCGGCGGTCTGGGATTTGTGCTGGGTATCGTTGTTCTGGGCAAGTTCTACGGAATCCTTGAGCTGAACCAGATGCTGGCCATGGGAATGATGGGCGTCAGCGTAGTGCTCCCAACCGCGCTGCTGGCGTTTGCCGGAATCACAAAGGCGGCTCAGATGCCGTTCAACAGCTGGCTGCTGGGCGCTATGGTAGCCCCGACTCCTACTTCCGCACTGCTTCACTCATCCACGATGGTAAAGGCAGGCGTATTCCTGATCGTAAAGCTTGCTCCGGTCCTTGGCTGGAATATCGCAGGTATCATGGTCATGATGGTAGGGGGAATCACGTTCCTGATGGCGTCCTTTGCGGCGATTTCGCAGAGCAATGCCAAGCGGGTTCTCGCTTATTCCACCGTTGCAAACCTCGGACTGATCGTAGCCTGCGGCGGTATCGGAACGTATGCGGCCGTATGGGCGGCAATCATGCTGATCATATTCCACGCAGTAACCAAATCGCTCTTATTCCTTTGCGTCGGTACTGCGGAACATAATATCGGAAGCAGAGACATCGAAGATATGGACGGTCTGTTCGGAAGAATGCCGAAGCTTGCTACCTTCATGATCATCGGTATCGTCGGAATGTTCCTGGCTCCTTTTGGAATGCTCATTTCAAAGTGGGCGGCGATGAAATCCTTCGTGGATTCCGGAAACGTACTGCTTGTCATGATCATCGTATTCGGAAGCGCTGCGACTCTGTTCTACTGGACAAAGTGGCTGGGCAAGATGGTAGCCATCATGGCGAAGAGAGAAAACATCCAGCAGAACGTTCACAAGGAAGAATGGCTTGTGCTGACATCGCTGGCGGTACTTACCGTCGTGATCTGCCTGGTCTTCCCGATCATGTCTTCGTTCCTGGTCGTTCCGTATCTCCATGGGATTTACGCTTCCGTTGCAACGCTGGCTTTGTCTTCCGGCAATATGTACATCATGTCGGCAATGCTTGCGCTGGTCGTTCTTCTGCCTCTGCTGTTCTACGGAAAGACAAACAAGAGGATCGTTCCGATCTACATGGCCGGCGCCAATCTGGGAGACGACCTGACGTTCAGAAACTCCATGCAGCAGCCGACGGCGGTATCGCTGAAGAACTGGTATATGGAAGGATATTTTGCTGAAAAGAAAATGAATGTGATCGGTATCATCGCAACAACTCTGGTGCTTGTCGCTACATTCTCGATATTATTAGGGGGGGTGCTGTAAATGAACTTAACAACTGCTATCATCGGCATCGCAGCCTATCTGATCCTCGCACCAATCGCCGGAGGTCTGCTGGCCGGTATCGACAGAAAGATTTCCGCGAGAATGCAGGGAAGATTCGGACCTCCGATTCTCCAGCCGTTTTATGACTTCTTCAAGCTGCTGGAAAAAGAGCCTATTACGGTAAATAAAGTTCAAGATTTTTATGTCATGTGCTTTCTCATATTCATCGTCATCACGGGATGCTTCTTCTTCGCAGGAGGGGATTTGCTGCTGATCATCTTTTCGCTGACCCTGGCAAGCATCTTCCTGGTAGTTGCGGCATTCTCATCAAACTCTCCGTATGCCCAGATCGGCGCGGAAAGAGAATTGCTTCAGATGATGGCGTACGAACCGATGGTCCTGCTTACTGCAATCGGATTTTACATCGTAAACGGAAGCTTCAATATCTATGATATCGTCTCTTCCGATGTGATGGCAATTCAATATCTGCCGGGTATATTTCTCGGGTTTGTGTTTATTCTAACCATTAAGTTGAGAAAATCACCGTTTGACCTGAGCATGTCCCACCACGCCCATCAGGAACTGGTAAAGGGACTGACGACTGAGTTTTCCGGCAAGACAATGGCAGTGATCGAAATTGCCCACTGGTACGAAAACATATTCCTGCTTGGATTTGTTTACCTGTTCTTCGTGAATTCGCTTTCATGGAGCCCGGTATTGGCGGTTATTATCTGCCTCGTTACCTACTTTATTGAAATTTTGATCGATAATAACTATGCAAGAATGAAGTGGCAGATTGCGATTAACGCTTCCTGGATCGTAGCGATCACCTTGGGATTCGTTAACCTGCTCGTGCTGTACTTCATGCGTTAAGGAGGTGTAATCAATGTCATATGTAACAAAATCGCCGTGGATCATCCACTATGACGGTTCGAGCTGTAACGGATGTGACATAGAAGTATTGGCATGCCTTACACCTATGTACGATGTAGAGCGTTTCGGCATTATCAATACCGGTAATCCGAAGCATGCAGACATTTTCCTTGTTACGGGTTCCGTCAATGAGCAGAACATTAATGTCGTAAAACAGATTTACGAACAGATGCCGGAACCAAAGGTCGTCGTAGCCATCGGCATTTGCGCGACTTCGGGAGGAATCTTCAAGGAATGCTATAACATCATGGGCGGCATCGATACCGTAATTCCGGTAGACGTATACGTTCCTGGATGTGCAGCAAGACCGGAAGCCATCATCGACGGCGTTGTAAAGGGTCTCGGTGTTCTGGCCGAGAAGCGCGCATCCATGGATAAGAGGATCGGTGTAATACCGGCTGCTCCGGAAGCGGCAAAGGAAGCCGCTGCTGAAGTGAAAGAAAAGGAGGAGGCTTAAAATGAGTGAACTGTGGAAGATTCAGAACTTCGTTTCCATTGAGCCTGCCCAACTGATAGAAAAGGTTCAGGATTTAAAGGCAGACGGCTATCGCCTCGGGCAGGCCTGCTGCACAAAGGTTTCGGAAGGCTTTGAACTGACATATTCCTTCGATAAGGATCATGTCCTGACGAACCTGAGACTTGTTATTCCTGAGGAAGAAGAAATCATGAGCATTACCGGCGTTTACTGGGCCGCGTTCATCTATGAGAATGAAATGCAGGACCTGTTCGGTGTGAAGTTCAAGCATATGGCTCTTAATTACGGGGGCGGTTTCTTCAAGGTTTCACAGCCTACGCCGTGGAACCCAAAAGACTGAGAAAGGAAGGTAGAGAACAATGGGTAAACGAACTATTATTCCTTTCGGACCACAGCATCCTGTTCTTCCCGAGCCGGTGCATCTTGACCTGGTAATCGAGGATGAAAAAGTAGTGGAAGCGATTCCCTCTATCGGATTCATTCACAGAGGACTGGAAAAGCTGGTGGAGAAGAAGGAGTATACGGAGTTAGTATACGTAATCGAAAGAATTTGCGGGATCTGCAGCTTCGGACACGGCTGGGGATACTGTCATACCGTGGAAGGGCTCATGAACGTCGAGGTTCCGGAAAGAGCAGAATTTCTGAGAACGATCTGGCACGAGCTTTCCAGAATACACAGCCATCTCCTGTGGCTGGGACTCCTGGCAGACGGATTCGGCTTTGAAAGCCTGTTCATGCACTGCTGGAGACTGAGAGAAAGCGTTCTCGACCTGTTTGAAAAGACGACGGGCGGAAGAGTTATCTTCTCCGTGTGCAAGGTCGGCGGCGTGAGAAAAGACGTTGACAAGGAAACCCTTGATGAAATGGTGAAGGTTCTGAGAGGAATGGAAAAGGAACTCAAGGAGCTTACCGACACCTTTATCAACGACTATTCCGTAAAGAACAGGCTGGTCGGAGTCGGTTACCTGTCCAAGAAAGACGCGGAAGATCTCTGCGCGGTAGGTCCTATGGCAAGAGCGTCCGGAATCAGACAGGATATCAGACTGACCGGGAACGGAGTTTATGAAAAGATCGGCTTTGAGCCTTGCGTTGAAACGGCGGGGGACTGCTACGCCAGAACCCTTGTCAGAATTCGCGAAGTATACCACTCCATCGATCTGATCGCAAGAGCGGTAGAAATCATCCCTGAG
>CAMJRV010000237.1 GCA_946408315.1 uncultured Bacillota bacterium
GCCTAATGTTTTTGCAATCTCGGAAAGCGTTTCCAGATCGATGGAAATCTGGCCGCTTTCATATTTTGAAACGGCAGACTTGCTTTTGCAGATCCGTTGCGCTAACTGATCGATTGTTAAATTCTGAGTCTTACGGAAATATCTGATTCTGGCCCCGACCTGTGCTGTAAAAGAACCCATAGCAATTCCTCTTTTCCTTATGATTTCATATTGATTCTAGCATAATGTTTCCTATAAATACACTCTTTTTATGAAAGAAGTTTATATTTCCTTTGGCAGCACATTTTTTCAAGGTAGGAACAAGAAGACAATAACAATAGGAAATAAAGTGAAGAAAAGATTCCTTTTAAGAAACAAATAGTTGTTTGAGTTTTTTGACAATTCAGGATATAACGAGTACATAAAGGTAGTTTGGCTGTTTCATATCACATGGTTAGGAGGGTTATTGTATGTTAAGCGAAAGAGTACAAAAATTAAAAGAGCGGGTTTTAAATACCAAGCCAGAAATGGATCTTGAAAATGCCGGGATACTTACGGATGGATTCAAGGAGATGGAAGGACATACCTTGCCAATCCAAAGAGGTCATGCTTTTCGGAAGCAATGTCTGGAAAAGAGCATCTTTATTGCTGACGGAGAATTGATCGTAGGTTGTTCCGGCAGTAAAATTCGCGGCGGTCTGCTCAGCCCCGATAACAGCTGGTCAATATTGGATGCAGAACTGGATACGATCAACCAGCGTCGATATGATCCGTTTATCTTGACCGATGAAGACAGAAAATTGTTTGAAGAAAAAATCCGGCCCTATTGGAAGGGGCATTCCATCTTTGAAAAATGGAGGGCACAGGCTCCTGAGGAAGTCAACCTGCTCCGAAATAACGGCGCTCTGTATGTTGACCGAAAAGCAGTACGGGGTTTTGGGGAGACCAGTCCCGGATATGCGTGGATCATCCAGATGGGGATAAAAGGGATTGTCGAATTAATTCATGAGCAGCGCGCGCAACTGGATATTACCGTCCCCGGTGATTATGAGAAAGATTGCTACCTTCAATCCATGTTGATGGTTTCAGAAGGGATTGTAGCCCTTGCCAGGCGTTATTCGGCGCTTGCTTTAGAACTGGCAGAAAAGGAAAACGACCCCAAACGCAAGGCCGAGCTGAAGAAGATCGCTGAGGTTTGCAGCAGAGTGCCGGAAAATCCTGCTTCCAGCTTTTGGGAGGCAATGCAGTCCTTCTATTTTTACCATACCTGTGTTCTGATGGAACAGAATGCGGCAGCTTATAATCCCGGCCGTATGGACCAATATTTCTGGCCTTACTACAAGGATGACCTGGAAAAAGGAGATTTGACAGAAGAAGAGGCGAGAGAGCTGCTTGCGTGCCTGTGGGTCAAATTCAGTGAGCCTTGCCTCTTCCAGGATGCGATGAGCGCAGAATATTCCGCAGGCTATCCCATGTTTCAGATGGTGTGTGTGGGCGGTGTTGATACAAACGGAAACGATGCAGTGAATGACCTTTCCTATATAATCCTGCAGACGACGAAGGAAGTACAGCTTTATCAGCCTTCCCTTGTGGTGCGTTACAGTATGTCGAAGAATCCCAATCGGTTTTTACGCGAAATTGTAGACCTGATCGGCGTGGGTACCGGTTTCCCTGCCTTCCATAATGACGATGTAGGGATCAAGATGATGATGAATAAAGGCATTCCGCTCAAAGAGGCTTATGATTGGAATCCATGCGGCTGCGTAGAGACAAATCTTGCAGGACGTCTGCATCAATCCTATACCGCCTTTGCGGACATCAATCTGGGTTCCGTGGTTGAGGTCGCTTTGAATAACGGCGTCTGCCGCAAGACGAATGTAAAAATCGGCGTAGAGGTAGGAGATGCGATAAACTTTGATACCTATCGGGATTTCGAAGACGCGGTGAAAAAGCAATTTGCCTATATGAACAGAGTCGTAATCATGGGAAGCCATGTGCTGGATGATATTACCTTGGAAAGGCTGGTTCCGGTGCTCTCCTTATCCTTTAAGGGCTGCGTGGAAAAAGCGTTAGATTATTCAGCCGGAGGAGGGGAATTCAGTACCGGAAGCGGGATCACTCTGGTTGGCGTTGCCGATATCATCAATAGTATGGCTGCAGTCCGCTATTTGGTTTATGACAAGAAGCTGGTGACCATGGAGCGGCTATGTGCGGCACTGGCTGCCGATTTTGAAGGATATGAGGATGTTCGGGAGCTGTGCGTAAACGCTCCAAAATATGGGAATGACGATCCTTTGGTTGACGACATTGCATCAACTATGTTCTCCTATATCGTAGATGAAATTGAAAAATATCGGAGCAAATTCGGTAAAATGACATCGGGAATTTTACCGGTATCCGGAAACACCCCATTTGGTCAAGAGGTAGGAGCGCTGCCTTCCGGAAGACATGCATGGACGCCTCTGACCGACGGTATCAGCCCAACGGGAGGCACGGACTTCAACGGTCCAACTTCCGTATTAAAATCAGTGTCCTATCTGCCTCACTCACGTTTTTCATCGGGCACGCTGCTTAACATGAAGCTGGAACCGGAGCTGTTTGCCACAGATTTCGGCATTTCACAGATGATGGCGCTCTTAAAAGGCTTATGCTCCCTTGATATCTATCACGCTCAGTTTAATGTGGTCGATCAGGAAAAACTGAGAGACGCGCAGAAGCATCCGGAGCAGTACAAGGGCCTGTTGGTTCGTGTAGCCGGTTATACCGCGTATTTCACAGAATTGGGCAAGGAAGTACAGGATGAAATTATTTCACGTACGGTGCAAAGGGACGTAAAAGACGTGAAAGTAGTATAATTTGATCATATTGACATTATCAGATTGGGTCGAGAGGAGAATCGTATCATGATGACAGAACGAGTCAAAAAGCTAAAGCAAATGCAAAACAGTGTAAAACCCAGTGTGAGTGCCGAGCGGGGAAGCCTTGCTACAGAGGCCGTTGAACAACACGCGGTGGAGCCTCCGGTACTGCAAAAAGCCTATATGTTAGCGCACATTTTGAAAAATATGACGATCTTTATTCAAGAAGGTGAGTTAATTGTAGGAAATCATACGAATCGACCTCGCTGTGCTCCGGTCTTCCCGGAATATAATTCCGAATGGATTGTAGAGCAGATTGATGAACTTCCCACAAGATCCTGTGATCCCCTTCAACTATCAGGAGAAGATAAAAAAGAATTGCTTCCGGTTCTGGCAAAGTGGAAAGGCAAGAGCTTTCGTAAAGTTGTCGAAAAGCATCTGACGGAAGCGGGAAAAATAGCTGAGGCAAGCGGCGTCATGACCATCGGAAACACAGCAGGCGGAACCGGGCATCTTAATCCCGACTACTATAATCTTTTAAGAAACGGATTGAATCATTATAAAGAACTGTGTCAAAAGAAAATAGAAGAAACGCATATTGATTCTCCTGAAACACAGGCAAAGGTGGATTTTTGGAACTCTGTCATCATTACGATCGATGCCGCAGGCGAATTTGCCAAACGTTACAGTGAGCTGGCTGCAAAATTAGCGGAAGAAGAAACTGATTCCGTCAGAAAGCAGGAATTATTAACGATCAGCGAAGTTTGCGCAAATGTACCTCTAAATCCAGCGAAAAACTTTATGGAAGCGGTGCAGCTTGTATGGTTCATCCATCTGATCATCAACATTGAAACAAACGGTCACGGCAATTCCTTCAACCGGTTTGACCAGTATATCAATGATTTTTATCGGAAGGATTTATCGGAGGGCCGTATTACAGAAGAGAAAGCAATCGAAATTTTACAATGCTTTTTCATCAAGGCTACTGATATTATCATCCTCCGCGATAGAGGCTACAGCGAAGGTTTTGCCGGCTATCCCATGTGGCAGAATCTTATGATCGGAGGGCAGACTGCTGATGGCAGGGATGCGACAAATGAAACCTCCTTCCTGGTTTTAAAAGCAAATCACGGGGTTCAGACATCGCAGCCTACCGCTTCGGTACGTTATTTTGAAGGAGTTTCAGAGGAATTGATGGAGGAAGCATTAAAAATGATCCAGGAGGGATTAGCCACTCCGGCATTCTTTAATGACGACCTGGTAATACCGATGATTATGGATAAGTGGGGAACCTCTCTTGAAGAGGCAAGAAACTGGTCTATCGTAGCTTGTGTTCAGACCAGCGTTCCGGGTTACTCAGACGGCGCTTTCACCGCAGGTTATGTAAATCCTTTGAAGGCGTTGGAGCTGGTTCTCCATAATGGTGTAGATCAGGTGACAGGAGAGCAGCTCGGACCCAAGACGGGGGAGCTTCAAACCCTGGACAGCATTGAAAAACTGATGAAGGCCTTCTATGCACAAATTGACTATTTTATCGAGCTTGTCATGAAGGAATACAATAAGGTAGGCGCGCTCCATGCCATTCGCCAGCCGGTACCCTTTGGCTCCATGACCATTAACGATTGTATTGAAAAAGGAATGTCTTTACAGCAGGGCGGAGCAAGATATTCCGGAGGAGCGGTGGCGATTTCCGGGATTGGAAATGCAGCTGATGCAATCGCTGCAATCGATACGCTGGTATTCAAGAAAAAAGTGCTTGATATGAATCAGCTGATGGATGCGATTCACGCAAACTTTGAGGGGAAAGAGGATATCCGTCTCACGCTTTTAAACAAAGCTCCAAAGTACGGAAACGATGATGCGTATGTGGATGCCATTGCCGCTGATATTCTGAAATATTATAAGGATATGGCAGGGAAATACCGGGATTCCAGGGGCGCAAAAATGGTGGCTGTAGTCGAAACGCAATCCTTTAACGTAGCACAGGGCAAATGCGTTATGGCTTCTGCTGACGGAAGGTTTGCACACGAACCGGTGAACGACAATGCTTCCCCTGTGATGGGAAGAGATAGGAACGGCCCGACAGCATGTGTGAAGTC
>CAMJRV010000238.1 GCA_946408315.1 uncultured Bacillota bacterium
ACGAAAGAGAGCAGACGCTGAACCAGCTGCTGGTCGAAATGGACGGTTTTGCGGAAAACATCGGAATCATCATTCTGGCAGCTACCAACAGGCCTGACATCCTGGATCCCGCCCTTTTGAGACCGGGCCGGTTTGACCGCCAGGTCGTCATCGGGATTCCGGATATCAAAGGAAGAGAAGCGATCTTCCGGGTACATTCCAGAAACAAACCTTTGGATGATTCGGTGGACCCCAAGGTTCTCGCCAGAAGGACGCCGGGCTTTACACCGGCCGATATCGAGAATATGCTTAACGAAGCGGCTCTGCTGACTGCGAGAAGAAACGGCCGGAGGATCCGCATGGATGAAATAGAGGAAGCGATCACAAAGGTCATCGCCGGCCCGGAAAAGAAGAGCCGGGTCATCAGCGAGTCGGAGAGAAAGCTTACAGCCTACCATGAAGCAGGTCACGCTCTGGTCGCCAGAATGATGCCGAATACGGACCCGGTTCACCAGGTCACCATCATTCCGAGAGGAAGGGCCGGTGGGTTCACGATGATCCTGCCGAAGGAAGATAAATATTACGCGACAAAGACGTCTATGATGGAGCAGATCATTCATCTTCTGGGAGGAAGAGTGGCGGAGAAGCTCACGCTGAACGATATCAGCACCGGCGCCAGCAACGACATCGAACGGGCGACGGAGATCGCAAGGGGCATGGTCACGAAATACGGATTCAGCGACAGGCTGGGCCCTGTGAATTACAGCTCCTCCGACGAGGTATTCCTCGGAAAGGATTTCTCGACAAGGAAGAACTATTCCGAAGAAATGGCCTCGGAGATCGACGAAGAGATCAGAGTTATTATCGAGGACGCCTATTCTACCGCAGAAAGGCTGCTGACAGAGAATATCGACAAACTCCATACGATAGCTCAGACGCTGCTTGAGATCGAAACCCTTGACGGAGAGCAGTTTGAAGCGCTGTTTATAGGAGCAAAAACCTCAAAGCAGCTTATCGAAGAAGTTCACCATATGGAGCGGGCCATCGAAGAGGCAAATGCTCTGGAGGCGGCTCTGGATCTTGAGGATGAAGAGGAAGTCGATGAGGACGCCGCAGTAGAAGACGACGGCGCTGAAACAGAAAAAGAGGAGATCTCCCCGGAAGGGAAGAAATAAATGCAAAGATGGGGCAGGTATTACCTGCCCTTTTCACAAGTTGCGGAACGCTTATTCGCAGGAAAAACGGGAGAACAGGGAGGTAGCGTATGAAGGTAACGGTAAAGGATTGTCTGGAGTTGCCGGTATTTAAAAATGCGGTGGTGATCGCAGGGAGCCAGGGCTTGGACAATCGCGTAAGCGCCGTTTCTTTTTTAGAGGCGGCAGAACCCGGCAGCGTGAAAGCGAGCATGCATAAAAAGAACGAAATGATCCTCGCGTCGTCATTCCTGGAAGAGCTCCCGGAAGAAGCGCAGCTTGGAATCCTTCGGTCCGTTTCCGATGGGGGCAGTGCGACCGTTGTCCTGCTGGCTTCCGAAATGGCCCCGGAAGCGCTTCCGCCAAACATCAAGGCGCTGTCCGATGAGTTGAAGCTTCCCCTCGTGCTGATTTCGGAGGAAGGGGATGTGCCCTATGCCGACGTTATCGACGCGGTGATGGAAAAGGTTCTGTACGGCGACAATTTCGCCAACAGGCTGATCAGCAATACGATTTTCCATCTGCTGAATTTTGAGAAGCACAGCAATTTTCAGTCTGCGGCCCGGGAAGCGGCCATCAACAACAATTTTCAGATGGTCATCCTGAGCGAGGATTTCAATCCCATCTTCTCCGTGGAGACGAGGCATCAGACTACTATTGCGGAGGCCATCCGGGCGGGCATCGAGAGAGATCTGGACAAGTCGGCAGTCTATACCAGGATCGATATCAACGGGGCTCTGACCTACTGGGGGCCGGTGACCATCAACGGGGAAAAGCATTATATGTTCATCGTCGACAACGAGGATTCCTATTCGCCGGGCGAAATCACAAAGCTGGCGGAGATTCTGGAGATCGCCATGGGCATGTGGAAATACAGTCCGGTCAAGGATGCGAAGGCGGAGTTCATCAAAGCGCTTAGGAGAGGGAACAAAAGCCTCGCCTACTGTTTGAAAGACGAGGCCATGGAAGAGAACGACGAGATCATCAGCGTGTTTTGCATCTCAGGAATCGAGAGGGACGACTGTCTGAAAAAAATCACGGCATTTGAAAAGAGGACGGGCTATGAAGTCCTTAAAATCCATGAGGGCGATGAGATATACGGCATGATTCTGGAGGACGCAGAGGCGAAGACGGAAGCTTCGGGAGAGTCCTGTACCGAGCTTTACCAGGAGCTTCACATCAGCAATTCCGTCATCATATTCCATGTGACCGGCGCCACCGGGATCGAAGGTTCCTCCGACGCCTATCAGCTCATCAATGAAGCGTGGCCGTTTATTCGGTATATTTTCCCCCATCAGCATATCTTTACGAAATATGAGCTGGCCCTTGCCAGCAACTGTATCAATATTTCAATCAGAAGCGACTCGGTGAAGAAGAACTACATGGATCTCATCGCACCGTTCAAGGCGGCCAGAGAGGGCAAGGGAAAGCAGCTTCTGGAAACGCTGGAGATCTTCGTGCTGGACGCGGGGATGAACACCTCCAGGACGGCAAAGATGATGAATATCCACACCAATACAGTGCAGTACAGGCTGAAGCGCATTCGTGAGATCCTGCAGGCCGACATGATGGGGACCACCATCATACCGGGACTGACGGTCGCCCTTGCGGTAGAGCGCATCGAAAAAATCACGAGGATGTTATGACAGAAAAAGTTAAAAAAAACGTGATGCGCGCCGAGTGTGTCCCCTTGGAAACCGCCGGTTTTATATGCTCACGCATAAAACCGGTAATCGGTTTCACGTTTTCTTCGGGGACACACCCAGCGCGCATCTGCTTTATCATCATGGCCCTGCTGTTCCTTTCGACCGCCGCTATTTTTGCGTCGGAGGAAAGGACGTATGAAAAGGTTATCGCCCACGGAGGGGGAGCTTACAGGGGCTACGATACCACCAATTCGGTGGAGGCGCTGAATCAGGCCATTGCAAACGGCTATAAAATAATAGAGCTCGACATGGAGCTCTCTACCGATCATAAGATCATCATGCTCCATGACTGGGACAGGACCGCAGAGCATTATTACGGCGCAGTCTTTCCGAACAAGCTCAGCCAGAGCAGCTTTCTGAACCTGTCCGTACATGGACAGTTTGAAGTGCTGACCTTCGACAAGCTTGCGGCAATCATGAAAAGGAATCCGGACATCCGGATCGTAACCGATACGAAGGGTGATAATAAGGAGCTGCTTACCGTTATCAGGAATGATTATCCGGATCTGGCCGACAGGATCATCCCGCAGATCTACGGCTATGACGAGTATCAGACCGTCTTTGATCTCGGCTATCGGGACGTCATTTTTACATTATATAAACAGGAAACCGTCGATATCGGGAGACTTGCCGGTTTCGTTTCCGAACACGGCATTTATGCCGTCGCAATGCCGGACTACTTTGCGGAAAAAGGCCTTCTGAGCGAGCTTGCGAGGAGGGGGATTCCCGTCTATGTGCATCCTGTCGATACATATGAGAAAGCTCTGGAGTTCCAGCAGCAGGGAGCCTGCGGTGTTTACAGCGGCACGCTGATGCCGGACGAGCTTGCGGGGCTGGAAAAGAACTATTTCCTTGCGGCGGCCTTCGGGGACGGAAGCCTCGTGAAACTGACGGATCAGACGTTCCGGCAGGAAGAGGAGCTCCGCCGGGGACTTCGCGTCAAAGGCCTGAAGGACGGAGAATCTGCGGTATATTTTGTCGACAGCGATCCGGATGCGGTCAGCCTCGACGGAATTTTTGACTTGCCGGACGGAAAGCACAGGCTTGCCGTGGAGCTGCGCCGAAGAGACGGAACCTCCCTGGGACGACTTGACTATTTTCTCTGGAAGAATGAGGCCGGTGTACGGCTGTTACATAAAAAATACGAATATCGCCTTGATGATGAGAAGGGCTCGCAGGATTTCAACGGTGTCATGGAGCTTTCCAATGCCTCTGCCGAGGTATGCTCTATTCTGGAAGGATCTCTGATCGCAAGGCGGGGCGAATCTCTGTATTACAACAATGGAAGCGCCGGAACGTTCCGCAATCAGGGCGAGACCTTTTCCCCGCGGCAGAATTTTTACGGAAAGCTGCTGGTTCCTTTGAGCACAACGCTTCTTGAATTGGGTGCGGACTCGGTCACGATGGAGAAGGGAAACGATATTGTGATCTCGTATGAAAATCAGAAGTACAGGTCCGTGGCGGGGACCTCCCTTCTGCGCGGCTTTATCCGGAGCATCAGACTGTCAACTCCGGTGACGATCTATTTGAATAAAGCGATGGCAGGCGGCGAATTCTGCGAAAACGTTACGGGCAGACCCTACATAGAAAACGGGGATATGATCGTGGTCCTTCCTGCGGCTGCGACGCTGAAAGAGGGGATGAGAGCGGAACTGTTCCGTACTGCCGCCCTTCTTTTCCATGATACTCGTTTGAATGAAAACGGCCTTACTGGACAAAGCTAATAAAAGCTTATATAATAGAGCAACTTATACAAAAATCTATGAATCAATACAATGTTAAAGGAGACAAATCGATGAAATATTATCAAATCTCACATCTTATCAAATCGGAAGACCTGAATCACCATGGAACCTTGTTTGCCGGACGGTCGGCGGAATGGCTTGTGGAGGCCGCCTTCGTAGCGGCTGCTTCGGAGCACGGAAGGCCGCAGGATGTGCTTTGCGTCAACATCCACGGTTTTACCTTTAAAAAGCCCGTACCGAAAGGCGACATCATCACGTTTCTTTCC
This sequence comes from uncultured Bacillota bacterium, assembly GCA_946408315.1. Lineage (GTDB taxonomy): Bacteria > Bacillota > Clostridia > Peptostreptococcales > Anaerovoracaceae > Anoxybacterium. Next base: position 4,890 of record CAMJRV010000238.1, read on the forward strand.
AGGGTCGCCAAGGTCGGCAATACGAGTATTACCGTCTATGTGAAGG
>CAMJRV010000239.1 GCA_946408315.1 uncultured Bacillota bacterium
CTGGTGGAACAGTTTATTCGTCTGAATACATCCGGCGCGTTTCAGGAGATGTTCCGCGTTGTGATTCAATTGGGCGCTATTATGGCGGTGGTAATACTCTATTTTCACAAGCTGAATCCTCTTTCGCCGAAGAAGACCCTGCAGCAAAAAAAAGATACCATGTCGATATGGTATAAGGTTATCATCGGTATGCTGCCGGCGGCGATTATAGGCATTCCCTTTGACGACTGGCTGGACGCTCATTTATATAACTATCAGACCGTGGCGCTGATGCTTGTCCTGTACGGCATTCTGTTCATCGTCATCGAAAACCATAATAAAAGGCGGGTCGCTTCGGTGCAGACGTTCCGCCAGCTTACGTACAAAACCGCATTTTTCATCGGTATGTTTCAGGTGCTTTCCCTGGTTCCGGGCACCTCCCGGTCAGGAGCGACCATTCTGGGGGCGATCCTGCTCGGCACGTCCCGGACCATCGCAGCGGAGTATTCCTTTTTTCTTTCCATACCGGTCATGTTCGGAGCCAGCGCGCTCAAGCTGCTGAAGTTCGGGTTCCACTTTACCGGTCTGGAAGTGGCCATCCTTGCCGTGGGAATGATCGTCGCGTTTGTCGTGTCGATTCTGGCGATCCGGTTCCTGCTTGGATATATCAAGACGAACGACTTCAAGGCCTTCGGCTGGTACCGCATCATTCTTGGCGTTCTCGTGATGGGATATTTTCTAATATTTGATTAGGGGAAACGTGGGGCTGAACCTGGGGCTGATTGAGCGACACATCTGTCGCAATGTTGGAATCACTGGGTTTTGCTTCTTTCAGCTCCATATAGATCATGCTCGCGAAGATCATGGCTCCACCGATGATTCCGTTGATGCCGAGTTGATCGCCCAATAACAATGCCGAGAAAAGAGCTCCGCTGACCGGCTCGATGGCGAGTATCACACCGGTTCTCGCCGGACTGATATATCTCTGGCAGGCGCATTGAAGGACGAAGGCGGCGGCAGTGCAGAAAATGATGAGGACTGCCATGGCTCCCCAGGAAATGAGGGGGAGGCTCTTTGGAAAATCCTCCAGAAAGAGGGCCACAGCGAAGGACCATACGGAGATAAAAAACAGCTGTGCGGTTGCCAGCAGTGCAGGGTCCTGATCGTTGGCGACGCGTCCGAGGATCACCACATGGGCGGCTCCGGTGACGGAACAGCCGAGGCAGATGATATCACCGGATGAAAGAGAAAAGCCCATTCCTCTCGTATAGGAGATCAGGAAAAGGCCCGCGGTACATAATAAAATACTGACCGTGACGCGGCGGCTGATTTTTTCTTTAAAGCAGATCCGGAGTATGATGGGGATGACGAGCAGGCCGAGGCAGCTGAAAAAGGAAGCCTTCGCCGAAGTGGTATACTTGATCCCCAAAGTTGCGCAGATATAGCATAAAAATAGGAAGATCGACAAGATGAAGGCGCTGCGTATCAGCGCCTTGTTCACTTCTTTCAGCCGTTTGCAGAAGATGATACAAAGCAGGGCGGCTGCGAAAAAAAAGCGGAGCCCGATCAAATAAAAGGTAGGAATAGACTCCGATACCACCTTTAAGGCGGGAAAGCCGAGACCCCAAAACAGTGCGACCATGATAAGACCGTAAGTGCTCAGCGTTTCTTTTCTCAAGTTTTTCATATTTCACCCTACCATATATCTATGATGCAAAACCATTTCTACTATTCTTTTCCTTATTTATTGGAGAAAAATCCCAATGGTATTTATTATACATCATATTTGTTACATTGTCTTAAAGGATTTCTCAAAAATGTTGCAAAATAAGACAGATTATGCTATGGTTTAATCTGTTTTGTTATATCTTATAGGAGGAATATAATGAGTAGTGAAAAAATTCAATCATCGATTGCAAATCCATCGCCTCTTGGATTGCTGGGCTTCGGTATGACCACCGTGTTGCTGAACTTACATAACGCAGATATTATGCCGCTCTCCATCGTCATTGTCGCGATGGGCTTTGCTCTTGGGGGCTCATGTCAGATCATCGCCGGAATTATGGAATTTATGAAAAACAACGTATTTGGAGCGACCGCCTTCACCGCCTACGGTTTTTTCTGGCTTTCGCTCATCGTGATCTGGACAAACCCCACTGATGAAATGGCTATGGCGGATGAAAAGAGCATGGGCTTCTATCTTCTGCTCTGGGGAATCTTTACGGCGTTCATGTTCATCGGGACACTCAGGCACAACCGGGCAACCCAGGTCGTTTTCCTTACGCTGACCATTCTGTTCTTTATGCTTTCCATCGGCGACTTCACGGGAAGCGCAGCCATAAAGCACGCGGCAGGCTGGGTTGGCATTCTGTGCGGAGCATCCGCCATATATAACAGTGTTGCTCAGATCGTCAATCACGAATACAACAAAGTAATTCTTCCGTTATAAGCAAGATTGGATAGAAATTTGGCAGGTTGAGTATAAAACCGGCAAAGTCTTAATAAACTTTGCCGGTTTTTTCTTGCGCAAAAAATATTGTTACAGCCATTGCAATGACTCGAATTGAACAGGGAGGTTGGGTTTTAATGGAATTTGATGCAACAGGCTTCCTGGAACGATGATTTGATATAATATTAACAATACACCGGATATAACGCAAAATTATCTGACAATTTCAAAATTTATTGTTGTATTAGTTTGCTGTTTATGAAACTGGTTTTGCAAAAAAATATTTAAAAATGTGCATTTTTACTGCAAAATTTATGTTTACAGCTTTGCTGTCATCAGATATAATTTTTACGTCAAATATTTAACAGATTTTATATTCTATAACCGTAAACAGATAAGGAGGAATATTATGAAATTACAAGATATTGGAAGCCAATGTTCTTGCGGGAATCAAAGCAGCTTTGATTTTACGGAGCTGGATATGTTTCTTGATAAAGTCAAGGATGTTCAGGGAAACCTGATCATGATTCTGCAGCAGGCTCAAAATATCTACGGTTACCTGCCAAGAGAAGTTATCGCATATATCTCTAGAAAGACGGGAAACACTCAGGCAAAGATATATGGGGTTGCGACCTTTTACACCCAGTTCAGATTACAACCCATCGGAAAAAATCTTATCCTGCTTTGCCAGGGAACAGCCTGTCATGTGAGCGGTTCGCAGGATATTGAAGCTGTTATTTGTGACGAACTAAAAATTTCCGACGGAGAAACGACGGAGGACGGACTCTTTACGCTGAATAACGTCGCATGCTTGGGCTGCTGCAGCCTTGCTCCGGTCATGATGGTACAGAGCGGCGACGGGGAAGAAACCTACGGGAATCTGACGAAGGAAAAGGTTCTTGAAATTATAAGCCAGATCAGAGAGAAAGAAGCAAAGGAGGCATCAGCATGAAAATCGTTGTAGGGCAGGGAAGCTGCGGAATCGCCTCCGGCGCGAAAAAGACGGAAGCGGAATTCAAAAGGCTGATCGATGAAAATGAGCTCGGCGCGGTCGTAACGATTGCGGGCTGTATCGGAAGCTGTTATCTTGAACCGATCGTAGACGTCATCGACGACGACGGCAGCGCAAGCAGATATGTACATATGACGGCGGATAAAGTGGAAGCCGTCGTGAATCAGCATATGATCGGAAAAAAACCGGTGGAGGAATATCTCATTCCCGAAGCAGGCCGGGCTTTTCTGGAGAAACAAACGAGAATTGCTTTAAAAAACTGCGGTGTAATCAACCCGGAGGATATTGACGACTATGTGGCGGCAGGCGGATATCAGGCCGTCAGAAAAGCGCTTTTTGAGATGGACGGAGATGAGATCTGTTCTGAGATCGAGAAATCCGGCCTGAGAGGAAGAGGCGGCGGCGGGTTCCCTACAGGCAAGAAATGGGTTCAGGTAAGAAGCCAGGCCGAACCGGTGAAATATATCGTATGCAACGGGGATGAAGGGGACCCCGGAGCATTCATGGACCGAAGCGTTATGGAGGGAGATCCCCACAAGATGCTGGAAGGTATGATTATTGCCGGTATCGCCACAGGGGCCCAGATCGGCTATATCTATGTCCGGGCCGAATATCCTTTGGCCGTTCATCGGCTTCGGGTCGCTATCGCCCAGGCGGAAGCGGCGGGCTATCTCGGTGAAAATATACTGGGCAGCGACTTCAGCTTTTCCCTTCGGATCAATCTGGGGGCGGGTGCTTTCGTATGCGGGGAAGGCAGCGCCCTGACCGCGTCCATCGAAGGACTCAGGGGAATGCCCCGGGTAAAACCGCCGAGAACAGTGGAGCAGGGGCTTTTCGGCAAGCCCACCGTTCTGAACAACGTGGAAACCTTTGCCCATGTCTCTTATATCATCCTGAACGGAGCGGAGGGGTATAGAAAGATCGGAATTGATAAGAGTCCGGGCACAAAGGCTTTCGCACTGACCGGCAACGTAAACAATACCGGACTGATCGAGGTTCCGATGGGAACGCCTCTGAGGACAGTGATCTTTGATATCGGCGGCGGAATGAAGCACGGGAAAGGCTTTAAGGCCGTACAGATCGGCGGGCCGTCGGGAGGCTGTCTCACGGAGAAGCATTTGGATATGAGCCTCGATTTTGATTCCCTGACAAAAGCAGGGGCCATGATCGGATCCGGAGGACTCGTGGTCATGGATGAAAACACCTGTATGGTGGGAATCGCCAAGTTCTTCATGAACTTTACAGAGCATGAATCCTGCGGGAAATGCGTGCCTTGCAGGGAAGGGACCCATGTCATGAACGAAATCCTTGACGATATCGTCAACGGAAGGGGAAGCGAGGATCAGATCGACATGCTCCTGGAGCTTGCCGATACTATAACGAATACGGCCCTGTGCGGCCTCGGAAAGACGGCTGCGTCTCCGGTCGTCAGCACGATCAATGAGTTCAGAGACGAATACATCGCCCACGTGGTGGATAAACAC
>CAMJRV010000240.1 GCA_946408315.1 uncultured Bacillota bacterium
GTATTCCGGTTCTTGGGACGCTTCCGGAAGAGGAGTTTACCGATCACCGTCTGAGAGAAACCGCCCGGATCGTAAACGGAGGAAAATTTCTTCATACGAGCCATCTCGCGGAAACAAGCTGGCGGTATGACAGCGTGGCGGAGCAATTTCATATGAGCCCTGTGCAGGTGCTTGAGAAATATGAGCTGCTGAATGAACGCTATCTCGGCTCCCACGGCATTTACTTTGACGACGGGGATTTTGAAATCCTTGCCCGGCATGGAGTCAAGATCGTGAACACCCCGATCTGCGAACAGAAGATCGCCGACGGAGCAGCGCCCATACGGCGACTGCTGGATCATGGGATTACAGTGGGCCTCGGTACCGACGGAGCTATGTGGAACAATTCCAACGACCTCTTTCGGGAAATGAAGTGCATGGCGATCGTACATAACATCAGAGACGGCGCCGGTGCGATTTCTCCGAGTGAGATACTGGACATGGCTACCGTCAGCGGCGCGAAGGCGCTGGGACTTGAACAGAAGCTGGGAACGCTGGAACCGGGCAAAATCGCCGATCTCATCCTGATCGACGCGACGTCGCCCCACATGACCCCAATCCATTGGGGAGAGTGGGAAAACGTGACATCAAATGTGGTGTTCTGCGCGACGGGAGCGGATGTGACCGACGTGATGGTCGCCGGTGCGTTTACCATAAGAAATCGAAATATTTTGACATGCAACGTAAAAGAAATCCAAAACTCAGTACAAGAAACATCAAATCGTATTCTTAAAATGTTTATAAGGAGGAGAAGTTCATGAAAAAATTTCTGATTGTTCTATTGACCGCATGCCTGGTCGCCACGGGGTTCGCAGGCTGCGGAGGGAGTGACGACAAAGGCGGAGATGCTTCCGGCGAAAAGACCTTGAAGGTTGCGTTGATTGGAAACCAAAAATTCGGCGACAAGGGTCCGATGGACGATATGGCGGCAGGCGGAGAGCGGGCAGCCAAGGATTTCGGCGTTGAATTCAAGAAGATGGAATCCGAACCGGCCAATTTTGAAGAGGATATCCGCACCATGGTACAGGAAGGTTACGACTTGATTATCACCACCTTCCCCTATATGTCCGAGGCGACAAAGAACATCGCAAAAGAGGCGCCGGACACGAAGTTTGCAGCCATCTTCCAGAGCATCAATACGGAGACTGAGACGGTGCCGAACCTGTGGGACGCAAAATTTGTCGGTCAGACAACCCTTTATGTTGACGGTTACATGGCGGGAATGGCGACAAAGACAAATAAGGTCGGCCTGATCATCGGAGGGGAAGAGCCTTCTCCAAACTCGGAAGGGAACGGATTCATGAGAGGCGTTCATGATGCAAATCCTGACGCTTCGGTAGAGTTCGCCTATGCGAGCTACGAGGATACGGCAAAGGTGAAGGAAATTGCCTTGGCGATGATCGAAAAGGGCGTTGATTTCATCCAGGGCGACTGCGGCTCTGCGGACTCCGGTATCGTGGAAGCGATCAACGAAACGAAGAAGGATGTCATGATGTTCAGCGTAATCTGCGACTTCACCGATTCCTGCGATAATTTTGCGGGGTCCATCGGAATGAGCTACGGCGGCGCCGTATACGATGCGGTGAAATATCTGGCGGAAGGAAACTTCCCGGGCGGAACCCAGGGGATCCGCGATATCATGAACGACGGATATTTCCTGGATTGGCCTACATATGAAGCGTTCGCCGGAAGAAGCGAGACCTATGGAGCGGACTTCGCAAAAGCCATCGAAGAGGGCAAGGCGATCGAAGCGAAGATCAAGGCCGGTGAACTTGAGATTCCGTTCAATCCCGAAGTTCCAAACTGGAAGAAAATAAGCTCACTATAAAAATGTATCGGGGAGGCCTCCTGTCTTTGGAGGCATCCCCGGCTATTTATAAAAACAGGAGGGTAAATTTGTATGGCTGATCAAATGTCGAAAGCAACGGCGCCTACCGTGGGAGAAAAGGTATATCATCTGCGTCTGGCCAAGGGAGATATTTCCCGTTATGTTTTAATGCCGGGGGATCAAAACGCTTCGGAAATTGTCGAGCGGATTTGGGACAACGCGAAAGAAATTGCATATAACCGGGAATACAAGACGGTCACCGGTAAATATGAAGACATGGACATCGCGATGACTTCCAGCGGCATCGGCTGCCAGCCTGCGGAGATCTGTGTCAATGAGCTTGCCAAGGTGGACGTACATACCGCTATCAAGGTCGGAAGTGCCGAGAGCATCCGGGAAGACATCTCCGTAGGGGATATCATCATTCCCATCGCCTGTATGCGAAAGGGCGGCGCTGTCACCCATTATGTACAGCCGGAGTTTCCCGCCTTTGCTGCGCCTCAGGTAACAAAGGCCCTGATGCAGGCCTGCAGCGAGCTTGGATATACCTATACCCTCGGCGTCGTCTGCTCCATCAGTTCCTATTACATCGGTCAGGGAAGGCCCATCGACGGCGATGAGAACAGCTTTTGGCCGCCGGAAGCGGAAACGGTCATCAGCCGCCTTCAGAACAGCAAGGTCGTAGCCATCGATATGGAAACGGCGGGAACGCTGGTGATGGGCTATCTGCATGGGCTGCGCATGGGCGCGATTCTCGGTGTGACCGCAAACCGCGTGACCAACGAATGGCTGGACGACGGCGGACAGGAAAAGGCGTGCCGGGCAGCCAGCCGAGCGCTTAAAATTCTGAAAGAACAAGATGAAAGCAGGTAATTCCGATACGGATGCTGAGAGAGGTATAGAATATGAGAGAATTAAATCAGGTGCTTGATCCAAAAACCAAGGACGGCAAATCATATTATCTTCATTTATCGAAGGGGGATATGCCGGGCTATGTCATCGTTCCCGGTTCTCCTGAACGGATTGAGAAAATCGCCGCCAACTGGGAAAATGTCGTCGATGTGGCCCACAACCGGCATTATCTTTCAAAACGGGGCGTTTACAACGGAATGGAGCAGGGTGCCACCTCCACGGGAATCGGCGCACTCAGTGCGGAAATCTGCTTCAACGAATTGAAAAAGGCCGGAGCCCACACCTGTATCCGTGTCGGAACGACAGGCTGTCTGGACCCGGAATACGACAACGGCGACCTGCTGATCCCCTACGCCGTCATTCGAAAGGACGGGACCTCGGAGTGCTATATCGACCCCGAATTTCCATCCTTCGGCGATCCCATCGTAACGATGGCGCTGGCAGAGGCGTGTGAGCGCCTGGGCTATAAATACGGTCTGGCGCTGGAATACACCGCCGGGTCGTTCTATATGGGACAGGGAAGACCGCTGAACGACGATCCAAACGCCTATTGGCCTTCCTGGGCGGAACATATCCTTTCCGATGCGGAACAACAGGGCGTCAAGGTGCTTGAGATGGATACGGGAGGCCAGTTTGTCGTCGCGTTTCTCCACGGGATTCGGATGGGCGCGATTCTGGCTGTGGTTGCCAACCGCAAAAATAACAACTTTGGCTATAACAACGGAGAAGAGAAAGCCTGCCTTGCTGCATCGGAAGCTCTTAAAATCTTAAAAGAGTGGGATGAGGAAGGAAAATTCAGGAGGTAAGAACCCTTGGCTTACGCAATTGAGTTGCAGAATATCACCAAACGATTTCCCGGTGTGGTTGCAAATGATAATGTGACGATCTTAATCAATGAAGCGGAAATTCATGGGTTGATCGGGGAAAACGGAGCAGGGAAATCCACCATCATGAACATTCTTTATGGCCTTTCCCCGGCAGACGAGGGAACGATCCGCATCTTCGGCAAGGAGCAGACGATCGGATCTCCCCACGAGGCCATCGGCCTTGGGATCGGGATGATCCATCAGCATTTCATGCTGATGCCGAATCAAACCGTACTGCGCAATATCATTCTGGGCAGCGCGCCGAAAAAGGGGCCGGTCATCGATGAAAGGACGGCCCGGGAGAAGATCCGGCGAATCATGGACACTTACGGCATGCAGGTAAACCTGGACGCTGTGGTTTCTCATATCTCTGTGGGAGAGAAACAGAAGGTGGAGATCATCAAAGCGCTCTACCGGGAGGTCAGGATTCTGATCCTCGACGAGCCGACTGCCGTTCTGACTCCGGCGGAGACCGACGCTTTGATCGAAACGATGAAGAAGCTGAAGGAACAAGGCTGTACCATCATCTTTATCACCCATAAGCTGAAAGAGGTGCTGGCGGCTACCGACCGGGTTACGGTGATGAGAAAGGGCGTCGTCACAGGCTCCGGGGAAACGAAGGATATGACGGTCCGAAAGCTTTCCGAACTGATCGTAGGACGGGAAGTCAATTTCAACGTCGCGTTTAACACCTACGCTCCCGGGGACAAGCTCCTGGAGCTGGACGAGGTAAGCACGACTCCCAAAGGCGGGAGGATGCCGATACGGAAGATCAGCATGAGCGTGCGGGCAGGTGAAATCGTGGGAATCGCAGGAGTTGAGGGAAATGGACAGAGCGATCTGATCGATGCGGTGGCAGGATTGATCCCCGCCGAATCGGGCCGTATCACCCTTTGTGGAAAAGAAATCAACAGGTCCTCGATCCGTCAGCGGAGGCTGAGCGGATTGAGCCATGTTCCCGAAGACCGGCTGAAGACGGGTACGTCGAATACCTGTACCATCAGCGAGAATCTGATCCTGAACAAATATTTTCAGAATCCGTTCTCAAAACGGGGCGTGTTTGATCACAAGCATGTGAGACAATATTCGGAGCAGCTCTGCGAGAAGTTTCTCGTCAAGACGCCCGATTCGTCCTATGAGCTGAAAACCCTGTCCGGGGGCAATATGCAGAAGGTCGTCTTTGCCAGGGAGTTCGACACGGACCCCTGCGTCATGATCGCCGCACAGCCCACCAGGGGAGTAGACATTGGAGCCATTGAATATATT
>CAMJRV010000241.1 GCA_946408315.1 uncultured Bacillota bacterium
TCTTCACTCCGTCGTAAATGATCTTCATCACCAGCTTCTGTGATTCGGGACCCGGAACGACCGGCGTGAGTCCCTCCCGCTCCAGCGCTTTCTGATAAAGCCCCGTGTTGACGGTCCCGTCGGTGGCCAAAACGGCGATCCGAGACCCCGGTTCCGGGAAAAGACCGGCAACGTGCCGGGCCGTCTCGGAGACCATATCGATGATCGGAATGCCGACGCTGTCCTGAAGCCCGGGGAGCAGCACATGAGAAGTATTGCACGGAATGGCGATAACGCCGGCTCCGTTTGTTTCCAGCATCCGCGCATCCTCAAGAAGGCGCTCGAACAGTTCTTCCGTCCGCCCTTCCAGAATCCATTTCGTCCGGTCCGGCATCGTCGCGTGGTTGAGTATGATCATGTTCAGATGCGCCTGGTCGCAGTCCGCATCGGTCTTTTCAATAATCATCTTGTAAAAGAGCTGGGTAGCCAGAGGTCCCATGCCCCCGAGGACTCCCAATATCTTTCCGTTGTCGCTTTGCATACGCTCTTTCCCCTTTTTATTTCTCCCTGCCTTCCGGCTTATTTCTGCTTCCCAAGGTATTTCCAAAACTTATAGTAATGTCCAAGCTGCGACTTGTACAGCCTCAGCAGCCGCTTGCATCCCTTATCCTTTTTGTAGAACAGAGAATTCGAATATTTCCCTTCCCGGATCAGAGTCCTCATATCCCTGCGGTATTCTTCCTGTCTGACGTAGCGGAAGGCTACTCCCTTCGGAATCATCATCCAGAGGGACTTTTCCGTTACGACGCTGAAATCGATGGGACGCTGGTAAATGTACTCCTCCACGAGGTATCTGGCTATGTTCTGTCCCGCCCCGGTCACGTAATAATTGCTTCTTCCCTGTCTCGTATTGATCTCGAAGACCTTGAACTTTCCGTCTCTTTGGTCATATTTGATATCGAAATTGGAAAAGCCCACAAAGTGCAGCTCTTCCAGAAGCCTCTTGAAACTTTCGGCCAGCTCTTCATTGTGCTCGGTGATAATGACCGCGTGATTTCCGAGACCGTGGGGCGTATGCTCCTCCAGGAGCACATGGCCCAGGCACATCATCTTCACCTGTCCGTGCTGATCGGAATAGTTGGTCAGCACCCGCATGTACGTGTCGTCACCAGGAATAAAATCCTGGATCACGATAGAATCGTCATAGCCGGAACCGTAGATATCGTCAAGAATTCCGAGCAATTCCTTCTTGTCGTCGGCCTTGTACACCTTTTTTTGAGTCGGATACGGATGCCTCCAGTATTCGATTCCGTTGGAAGGCTTGACGATGAACGGCGGCTCAAAGGGCAGGTCGAATTCCTGTCCCATTTCCCTGCGGTGAACGAAGGTGTCGGGATAAGCGATCCCCTCTTTCTCGCACATGGCATAAAATTTTTCTTTATGGATCAGGTTGTTCATCAGATCGATATCGATATACGGAGCGATCACGTTCTCCGGGAGGTTGTCCCGGTTCTGGCTGAGAAGCTGTACATAGCTGTCGCCGCAGCCGATAGCCAATATGGTCTTTTCCCTGTTCTTTTCTGCAAAGCCCCTCAAAACGGCCATGAAAGTCTCCTGCTCTTCCAGCTTGGGGTTTGCCGTATAATCGATGATCCGGCTGTCGATGCACGGACCGGTGGCGTATTTTCCAAAGACGTTCGATTTTATATCATATTGCTCGTGGAAAGCCCTCGCAACACTGTAAACGTTAATATCTCCCGCAAAGAGAAGGGATATGAAATTATGACTCATCTTTTTTCTCTCCTTGAGCACCTATCCACATTTGCAAAGCAAATGTTTGGAAGGTGCCATACAGCAATTGCCCAGCTTTAGCTGGAATGCAATTTTTCAGTTCACTTCAGATTTTTTCTGTATTATTATACCACATCCTTGCAAAAAATTTTCGGGAAATTTTTATCCGCGGAGAAAGTATTGCGATTCACAGCAAATGAGCCATGATGACGGCGGTTGTGAATCGCAGCAGAAAAAGGGACACGGAAAACAGGGGTTCCCTATCACCGAAAAGCTCCTTCCCGCATATCATGAAAGGAAATGGTTAGCCTCGGCTGATTATATTTGATCGTCCGAGGTTAGGGAAAGGAAGATGCGAATGGCAGGAATTGAAAGGCATATGTATCCGGGCAACAACACTCCAGAAGGTTTTTTTTCTTATTACCAATACATACTAGGCCAGAGGGAGGCAGATAAAATCATCTGTATTAAAGGAGGACCAGGAGTCGGAAAATCGACTTTCATGAAAAAGATCGGCGAGACCATGCTGCAAGAGGGCCACGATGTGGACTTCATGCACTGCTCCTCCGATAACAATTCTTTGGACGGCATCGTAATGCGCGACAAAAAAATCGCGCTGATTGACGGCACAAGCCCTCATGTCGTGGACCCCGTCAATCCGGGAGCTGTCGACTCTATCATTCATCTGGGTGATTATTGGGATGAGGAAGGAATCAAAAAAAATAAGGACGCTCTGATCAGCAACAACGAGAGGATCAAGAGCATATTTGCCCGTGCATACAACTATCTGGCGGCTGCGGGAAAAATGTACGACAATCTTTCCAGCATATACGAGACCGCCATCAAAAACGAGGAACTCTATAAAATCTCGGCAAAGATCATCAACGAAGAGCTGGCGCACCGGGAAATCAGCTCAAAACAAGGCGATATCAAAAAGTATTTTGCCAGCGCAATTACGCCGGGCGGTATTGAGAATTACCTGCCCAGCCTTCTGGCAGGCTGCCGGAAGGTTTATCTGATCGAGGCTCCCGTGGGAGTAAGCAGCGAGAGAATGCTGAATTTATTCATGGAAGGAGCCGTCTACCGCGGCTTTTCAGCCGAAGGCTATTATTGCCCGATGAAGCCGGCGACAAAGCTGGAGCACCTGCTCATACCGGAGCTCCGCCTGGCATTCGTCACATCCAATCACTATCATACGATCGACAAGGCGGCGCTGGATGCGGAGGTGGTCTCCATCGACCTTGGGAGCATCATCCGCTATGATACTGTCAAATACCTTGAAAATATTCTCGAAGACAGTAAAACAAAGATGGAGGAGCTGCTTGAAAAGGCGGTCTTCTGTCTCGGGCAGGCGAAAAAGGAACACGACGATCTGGAAAAATTCTATGTTCCCAATATGGATTTTCTGAAAATCGACGCACTGCGTCAGGAGCTGACGCAGAGATTCAGTCAGCGCTAAAAACTTCTACTTTTAACCGGCTGAAATTTTTCAATTCTCCCTGATAACGATAGAAAAGCACCGCGCCTTTGTTCTCCCGAGAGAACCGGCATGGTGCTTTATTTATTTCGTCTTGCTTCGTTTAATTCTTATCTCTGCCCTTCCAGCCCAGCGGTTCTTCCGGGCCCGAAAAAGGTTTCTGTTTTCCCAGATCCGGACTGGCCCACTGCTTCGTCTCTTCTTTATATACGGTAACAGGGTCCTGGGAAAGGTTTCCCTCACCATTTGCGGCCTCCTGCCCTCCCGAAAGCCGGATGGGACGAAGACTTCCGTTGGCAATATCATAGAAAGCAATCGTCGTCACTTCCACATATGCTCCAAGCCACAGGAATCCGATCCCCAGCGTAAACATGCACAAGATCCCCCAGCCGATAAAGGAAAGGTTCATACAGAAAAATTTCCACTTGTTTCCCCGCATCAATCGCTTGCTCTCATTGAGCGCTTCCATGATCCCGATATTCGGATTGTCGGCAAGGATATAAAAGCACATGCTGTACCGGAATGCGGCGATAATCCCGGGAATAATGAAAAGCATGGTCCACAGGAAGATGAAAATCGACATCACTATGTATAGTCCCAGCGCTTTTCCAAAACGCTCAAAACCATAAAATACTTCAGCCGGCGACGTTTCCCTTCTTCTGAAAACAGAAATGGCGAACATGGCATAACCGAGGGTCAGCGGTCCTGAAATGAGGATGCTGTAAATATTGGAGACCCCTGTTCCCGCTCCCATCTCGCTGATCCCTCCAAAGATAAAATCCAGAATCAGGATCGGTATTATCGTCAGTGCGGACAAAAGCAACGTTGCAAGAGCTCCCATTCCCCATTTTCCCGCCAAAGCATCTCGGCCGAGGGCTCTGAGGTTTCTGCTGCTTTCTGTCACGATGATGTTTTGATTCATTTCAATTTCTCTCTTTCCTTTTAAAATACACTTATTAATTATATTCCCATCTTTCGCCTGGCGCAACCATAAGAAGGCAGATATTGTTTTTCCGGCTTCCTTTCTGTGTTTTATCGCGGCCTGTTGTGGGTAGATAGTGAAAGTCGACACGAAATGATACGAGAAAAGGAGAAGTACAGAAATGAACCACGATACTACGAAAACCCACAGCAGGCTCCTTGCGGCATTTGCTGCAAGAAGCAGGAATAAATCTGCAAATAAAAACAGGATGGAAGCGGCTGTCCTCTCAGAATTCCGTTCAGAAGTAAGTCACATGCTCCGGCAGCACGAGCTGGGCGATATCGATGTAAGGCTCCCCGAGAACAGATTCCAGGGCGATTTCCAAGACCTTGCCAGAGAGATCAATGAGATGGTGGCAGGGCACATCAGCGTAAAGAAGAAGGCGATGGCCTGCGTCGCCGAGTTTGCAAAGGGCAACTTCGACGCCGAACTGGAACAGTTTCCCGGCAAGAAAGCCTTCATCAATGAGAACATCGAGCTGCTGCGGCGCAACGTCAAAGAATTCATCGCCGAGATGGAAAATATGTCCCGGGAGCATGAGCTGGGCGATATCGACGTCGTGATTCCCGAAGACAGATTCCAGGGTGCCTACCGGGTGATGGCAAAGGGCGTCAACGATATGGTGTCAGGACACATCAGTGTAAAGAAGAAGGCGATGGCCTGTGTCGCCGAGTT
>CAMJRV010000242.1 GCA_946408315.1 uncultured Bacillota bacterium
TATTGATTCATTGATCAGCCATGCTTATTCGGTTCTGTTTCTTTTTTCTGATTGCTGTGAAGCCAATTGATGACTTCGCTCTGCTCAAAACGCACATTCGATCCGATCTTGATAAAAGGCAACCCTTTTTTCTTCAGATTGTAGATCGTACTCCGCGTCACCTGGAGCATTTCAATGAGATCGTCAATCGTCAGGTATTTATAATCCGCCGGCATCCCCTCACCCCGCTTACTTGCATGAAAACAAAATTGTACTCACATATACACGAGTATACATGCATCCCTTTTTGTTTTCAAGCCAATCTCAGGATTTTTGTAAAGTTTTCCGTTTTTCCTGATCCCAGACACCGCAAAGCTTCCAAATCCCTCTTGCAGTCCATCAGCTAAATCAGTCCCTGTGCACTCAGGAAATTTAGCGCTACAGATTCCACCGACTGTCCCTCCACATCGACCAGATAATTCAGTTCTGTCATTGTAGCGTCATCGATCATACCGCCCAACTGATTTAAGATATCTTTGAGTTCCGGATGTTTTTCCAGGGTTTCGTTCCTGATGATCGGAGCTGCATAGTACGGCGGGAAAAAGCCTTTGTCATCCGTAAGGACTTTCAGATTATACTGTCTGATGGGCCCATCTGTCGCAAAGATATCGGTTACATCCATATCTCCATTTCCAATGGCCTGATACTTCAGGGAGATATCCATCTTCTTGGGCTCTCCCTTGAACTGGAATCCATAGACGTTGACAAGGCCCTCAAAGCCGTCCTGTCGATTAAAGAATTCGTGATCCGCTCCAAAGACCAGATCCCCTGACACCTTAGCAAGATCGCTGTAGGTTTCCACACCATATTTTTCATATACTTCGTTTGACACTGCCAGCGTGTAGGTATTGTTAAGCCCTAAGGGCGTAAGCCAGGTTATTCCAAACTGCTTGTCAAATTCCTCCGAGACGATACGATACGCTTCCTCCGGATCCCCTACGACATCCAGCTTCAGCTGAGCAGTCAGCCCTGTCCCCGTATACTCGGGGTAAATATCAATATCACCCTTTTTTAAGGCTTCAAAGCATACAAAGGTGCCGCCCATATTAAGCTTTCTTGTAACCTTCAGATCGGTATTTGATTCAATCAGCTGCGCAAACATTTCTCCCAGCACGATATTCTCGCCAAAATCCTTTGATCCGATTTTGATCTCATTGTCGCTGCCGCATCCCGCAAGAGCCAGGGCTGTCACCATCAATATCATTGCTGCGGCAATCAGCTTTATTCCTTTTTTCTTTATTTTATTTCGCATGGTTTCATTCTCCTTTTAATAAATAGATTTAACACGAAACGAATGTCCGTTTAATTTTGAGGGCTTTTCCGGACCATCCATTTTTCCATTTTAGTCATCAAGTAGTCCAATATCATAGCCATCAGCACCACAGGAATCGCGCCGGAGAGAATCCGCTCCAGACTATTGGTTTGGATTCCTCTATAAATGGGATACCCCAAACCGCCGGCCCCGATCAGGACTCCCATAACCGCGATTGACAGGGAATTGACCAGGGCGATCTTGATGCCCGAAAAGATCAGAGGTAAAGAGAAGGGTATTTCAATCTTGATCAGTTGCTGCGGCTTACTCATTCCCATTCCCCGGGCAGCATCTTTCAGATGAGCCGGAATCGCCTC
The DNA here is from genome assembly GCA_946408315.1 of uncultured Bacillota bacterium. GTDB lineage: Bacteria > Bacillota > Clostridia > Peptostreptococcales > Anaerovoracaceae > Anoxybacterium. The sequence continues at coordinate 1,669 of CAMJRV010000242.1, forward strand.
CAGTCCGATATAGGTATTTCTGATAATCGGCATGAGTGCATAAAGAACCAGTCCTGCAATGATCGTGATGTTGCCGAGGCCGAAAAGGATCATCAGCATGGCCAGCAACGCCAAAGTCGGTATGGTCTGTATGATTTCGGCAACCCACAGGATTATCTTATCCAAAGGTCTTACCCAATAAGATAAGATGCCTAAAGACACTCCGATCACCGCCGAAATGGCAACGGCAGCCAGTACAATCAGGAGATGCTCTATAATTAAAGGCGTCAGATTGCTCACACGCTCACCCCCTTTAAGCCTCTGGGTGTAATGCTTTTCTGGATTATGCTGATCAGACCGCTCAGTGCAATCGCAACGATGGCCGATGGGACAGCGCCTGCCAGAATATAATTCGTATTATAGGTGGAAAGTCCGGTCCAGATTAGATCTCCCAGACCTCCGGCCCCGATGAGACCGGCCAGAGTCGCCCAACTCACCGTAAATACAACAGAGGTTCTGATCCCTCCGACGATGGAGGAAAGAGCCAACGGAATTTCTATCTTCCGTAAAATCTGACCATTCGTCATGCCGATTCCTTTTGCCGCTTCGATATAACTCTTTTCCACCTCGGTAATCCCCGTATAAGTGTTTTGCAGAATCGGCAAAATCGCATAGATACTAAGTACAAAGAGAGCAGGCGGCAGTCCAATCCCAAACAGGAGCAGCGCAAAACCCAGCATGACCAGCCCCGGTATCGTCTGGACCATGCCCGCAAGGCGAAGCACAGCAAGGGCAAAGTGTTTGAATCTTGAAAGGAAGATACCGAGAGGAATCGCAATCAGCATCCCGGCGGCAACCGAGATCCCAACCAGTTGGAAGTGCCGGACCAGGCAATTGAAAATATCCTTCTGATGATCAATACAGAATGCAACAAACGTCATGACAGCATTTCCCCCCATAAAGCCTCTCCCATAGCCTTCGCCATGCTGGTTTTCGTAATCAGGCCGGCAACCGTCTTGTCATCATTCAGAACCACCACATATCCAACTGGAGATGTATAAAGCTTCTCAAAGGTATCGTGGGCATCCTCGTTCAAATTGACGATAGGCGCCTGATCCTCCATCATATCTCCGATTTCTTTCCCCGCCTTCCCGAGCGCTTTAATGGTATCAAGCGATACGGTTCCTGCATAGGTATCGTCATCGTTTACAACGATCATCGAATTGACGTCCCGTTTTCTCATAAGCTCAACCGACTGTAGGGTCTGGGTTTTTCGGCTTGCCTTCAGCACTCTGGTTTTCATGAAGTCGCCAGCGGTAAGGCTTGCACCCGGCGCACCCTTGTGCTTGCCCATAAATTCCGAAATCAACGGGTCGGCAGGATTCTGAAGCAGTTCTTCAGGCGAGGCCATCTGCAGGATCTTTCCTCCGCTCATAAACACGATTGTATCCGCCATTCTCAGGGCTTCATCCATATCATGGGTTACGAAAACAATGGTCTTTTTCAATTTCTTCTGTATGCGCTTTACTTCTTCCTGCAGAGCTTCCCGTGTAATAGGATCAAGCGCGCCAAACGGTTCATCCATCAATACGATGGGAGGAGAGGCGGCCAGCGCACGAAGTACTCCGATTCTCTGTTGCTGGCCTCCCGACAGTTCGGAGGGATACTTATGCGCATTTTCCTTATACGGCATCCCTACAAGCTCCAATAGCTCTCTGACAATGGGCTGCCATTTTTCTTTCGGATATTTCAACAGCTTTGGAACGACAGCAATATTTTCTTCAACCGTCATATTGGGAAAAAGTCCGATCTGCTGGATCACGTAACCGATGGTCCTTCGCAATTGTACGGGATTCACCTTGGAAATATCCTCTCCATTGATGAATACTTTGCCCCCGTCCGGTTCGATCAACCGGTTTATGGTCCGCAGCGTCGTTGTTTTTCCGCAGCCGCTGGGACCGATCAAAACAACAAATTCTCCTGGATTTATCCGAAAGTTCAAACGGTCCAGAACTTTACTTTCCCCATAAGACTTAGAAACATTTTCAAACTCAATCATATATCTCCCCCCTTTTTTAAAGCAACAACTTAATCTTATCATTAAGTTGTTGCTTTGTCAAATATGCCCCTTTCCGTCTTTTTCGAGACATACAAAAAACAGGCGGACTCAAAATCGAATCCGTCTGTTTTTTCCGTTCTTATTAAGAGCTCGTTTCTTCTTCGGGGTACATGAAATTCCTTACCCGTTCGTAGGAGTTTTCATCCCCTATAAAGTACACAACATCCCGTTCACAGAACATCGCATAGGGCCCCGGTGACATGAGCAGTTCACCTCCGCGCTTGATGGCGATAATCGTAGCGGCGGTATTATGCCAAAAATTTACATCCGAAGAGGTTTTGTTCAAAAGAGGAGTATCCTCGGTGATTTCGATTTCAAAAGGGACAAAAGGGTTGACACTTTTAAATCGATCGATTCGTTCGACCAGCTTCGCCACCTGATCCTTTACGATAAAAGCATCGTCGATCTGCTGGTCTACTTTGCGCAAAATTTCATTTTTTAAGTCGTGCAGGGTCTGAATATCCTTATATTGCTTAATAAACTTAACTGCATTTTCATAGGATCTGATTACTACGCCGCTTCCTTTTGTCACCTCGACAATATTCATATCCGAAAGGACATTGATTGCCCTTCTTGCGGTCTCCGGCGAGACTCCGTATTGGCTGGCAAGCGCGGATCTGGCGTACACCCTGCCGCCGATCGCATAATGCTTGTCCACGATTTTTCCCGCAATATCCACTGCAATCTGCTGATACCTCGGAGTGACGATCTTCAAATCGCTTTCCGTCTGCTTAAAATTACGTTCCATCTGTTTTGACCTTCTTAAAACCTATACCTTCATCGTCAAGGCAATTTTCTGCCTGTCGTAATCAATGCTGAGAATTTTGACCTTCACCGTATCGCCTACGCTGACCGCATCCATCGGATGCTTGATGTACTTGTCGCTGATCTGTGAAATATGAACAAGACCGTCGTTCTTGACCCCGATATCGACAAAGGCTCCGAAGTCCACCACGTTCCTTACGGTTCCGGTAAGCTCCATATCTACCTTCAGGTCTTCAAAGGACAGAACGTCGTTGCGGAATACCACCGCCGGTGCGTCCTCACGAGGGTCCCGGGCAGGTTTTTTGATTTCGTTGATGATATCCGTCAGCGTCATCACGCCGATTCCGATATCCTCCGCCAAT
>CAMJRV010000243.1 GCA_946408315.1 uncultured Bacillota bacterium
TGCACTTCCGAAGGCAAAATGGGATATGAAAATACAGCCCCAAGGATTTCCTTGGGGCTTTTGCGTTATTTATTATCGTCATACTTCAGCACCGCCGTAAACGCTTCCTGAGGAACTTCCACGCTGCCGAACTGCCTCATCCGTTTCTTTCCTTCTTTCTGCTTTTCCAGCAGCTTTCTCTTTCTGGAAATATCGCCGCCGTAGCACTTCGCAAGAACGTCTTTTCGATAAGCCTTGACCGTTTCCCTTGCGATAACTTTCTGCCCGATGGAAGCCTGGATCGGCACCTCAAACTGGTGGGGCGGGATGATCTCCTTCAGCTTTTCGCAGACGAAACGTCCTCTGTTATATGCTTTCGATTCGTGGACGATCATGGAGAACGCATCCACAAGCTCCTTGTTCAGCAGGATATCCATTTTTACCACATTTGATTTTTCATAGCGGATAAACTCATAATCCAGAGATCCGTAGCCTCTCGTCTTTGATTTCAGGGCGTCAAAGAAGTCGTAGATGACCTCGTTCAGCGGCATCTCATAATGGAGCGCAACTCTCGTTTCTGTGATATACTCCATATGCAGCATCTTTCCCCGCCGTTCCTGGCAGATCTCCATGATGCTTCCCACATACTCTTTCGGAATCATGAGGTCCGCTTTGACGATAGGCTCCTCGATGTGGCCGATTTCGATCAGCGGCGGCAGGTTGGAGGGATTCTGGATCATCTCCTCGCTTCCGTCGTTCATGACCACCTTATAGATTACACTGGGGGACGTGGTGATGATCCCCAGATCAAATTCCCGTTCCAGCCGTTCCACGATGATTTCCATGTGAAGCAGTCCCAGGAAGCCGCACCGGAAGCCGAAGCCCAGAGCGGTCGAAGTTTCCGGCTCAAAGTGGAAGGCCGCGTCGTTGACCTGAAGCTTTTCCAGGGCGTCCTTGACATTTTCATATTTTTCGTTTCCACCAGGGTAGATTCCGCAGTAAACCATAGGCTGTACTTTTTTATAGCCAGGCAGAGGTTCCGCCGTCGGATCGCTGTCCAGCGTGATCGTATCTCCTACCCGGGCGTCCGCCACCTGCTTGATGCTGGCGCAGACATAGCCAACCTCTCCCGCCGTCAGCTCGCTGACGGGAACGGGACTCGGCGCATAGACGCCTACTTCGGTCACTTCATATTTTTTCTTTGTATTCATCAGGCGGATCATATCGCCTTTTTTAATCTTTCCGTCAAAAACCCGGGCGTAGATGACGACTCCGCGGTAATTATCATAGTAGGAGTCAAAGATCAAAGCCTTCAGCTTTCCCTGAGCGTACCCTTTGGGCGCAGGGATTTTTTCTACGATGGCTTCCAGCAGCTCGTCGATTCCGATTCCTTCCTTCGCCGAGATCAGAGGCGCATCGTGGGCGTCGATCCCAATGATATCCTCGATTTCAAGCTTGGCCTCCTCGGGCCTGGCGCTGGCAAGGTCGATCTTGTTGATCGCAGGCAGGATTTCAAGATCCTCGTCCAATGCCAGATAAACGTTGGCAAGGGTCTGCGCTTCCACACCCTGGGTCGCATCTACGATGAGCACCGCTCCTTCGCAGGCGGCGAGGCTTCGTGATACTTCATAGGTGAAGTCCACATGTCCCGGCGTATCGATGAGATTGAAGATATACTCATGTCCGTCCTTGGCTTTATACGCCAGACGGGTCGTCTGAAGCTTGATAGTGATTCCCCTCTCCCGCTCCAGATCCATGTTGTCCAAAAACTGTTCCTTCATTTCCCGATGGGAAACCAGGCCCGTATTTTCGATGATGCGGTCCGCAAGGGTCGATTTGCCGTGATCTATATGTGCGATAATACAAAAATTCCTGATATACTGCTGGTATGAATTCATTGTTCCTCCAAAACGCCGGTTTTGCGGCTTTGCCGCATTTAAATTTGCGGAATCATTATACCATACCCTTACAGCTTTTTACAAGATTTCTGTCTGAAATACGCTATAATCCCTTTCGGGCTCTTTGATGCCCAGAAACTCCTGGACATTGGCGACCGCATGATCCAGATCCGAAGTTACGTTATCGCTGAATTTTCCCCAGTTTTCCGCAAGCTCCTTCGTGTTGACAGAAGCGGCCTGTCCAAACATGGAAAACGTCACATATTCGGAATTGACGCGCCTGACGTGCAGCGCGATCTTCCCTTCCCGATCCATCATGTCCGAATAGGCCTCATCCACGGCAGTGATGCCGTACACTGCCGCGAAGACCAGAATAAATATCATTATCTTTTTTATCCGCATTGTATTTTCCAAGTATATGTTCCTCTTTTATACGTTCTTCTTTCGTTCCGCCCAACTTCTGCTGACAGATCTATTTTTGACTTGTTTTCACTATTTCTATTCCATCTCCTGGATGACTTTGGCCAGGACGTGGGCAAAGTATTTTCCGGTTTGCTTCGCCTCATCGATGTTGTTCTGATTGTTTCCGACTTCAAGCAGCAGGTGGTGATCCGATACATATTGATTGAATTTATATTTCTTTTCGATGATATGTCCGCCGAAGCCCGGATACAGGTCTTCCGCCGTTTTATTGATCAGTCCGGCAAATTGTTTCAGGGATTCGACATTCGGGTTTCCGGTACCCACGACCAGACTGTAGCTCGCCGCCGTGTCCTTTTTAATACTGACCGTCTCCGACTCATTTCCCCGGTAGGCTGCCGCGTCTCTATGTAAGTCGATGACGACCGTTGCCGATTTATGACTCCCGAGAAGAGTCTGTATCGTCTCAAGAGACCGGGTGTAGGACTGGTTATAGGATGGAGAATCGTGGATCGTCTTATCATGAATCACCTGAATTCCCATCTTCGTAAGTTCTGCCGTCAAAACATCTCCTACCTCGCGAACCGTCCCGTATTCGTTCAGTGAATGAAAATTCCCTTCCGATACCGGCTGATAGGATTCCGTCGCATGGGTATGGTAAATGATGACCAGCGGCTTGGAATCATCGACATTAGCAGTGGACGGAGCGACGACGTCATCTGCATTCTTGCCGTCTTCCGCACCCTGGGCGGGATTGCTCCCATCTTCAGCACCGGTACCGTCAGTTTCCGTATCGAAGATGATACCGGGATCTTCTTCGGCCAGATCGTCATCCAATACTTCCGCCCCCGGAAACATGGAGCCCATCATGGATTTCAGCAGATTCTTCGACTTCGGATCATCCAAGACGCTCCTCGCCGTTCCCGGCGCCTGCGCCGGAGGGTCCGCCATCGCCTCCCGCGATTCAAATTCCGCGCTTCTGCTCACCGATGGAAAGATGCTTCCGATATACATCTTTGCAACGTCTTCTCCCTTTGCTTCAATCATCGTTGGAGGTCCGCCGTGGATAAAGCTGAGCATGATAATGCCGGAAACAGCCCAGAACAGTAAAGTCAAAACAGCAACTTTGCCGCCTCCGAGCCGTTTCCTACCGTTGTATCCTCCGTATTTTCTTCTCATTGATTCAACTCCTCATCAACACCAGCAATACTAAGAGTATATGCCGGGATGAAGTGTTATATTAATTCCATTTGCAATTATATCCGAAAAATCCTTGATCACCTGGTCGATCTCCGTGGAGGTCACAATCATGGGAACTCCGTTTTCGTCCAGGTATTGCTCCGCGCCGTCCGCATCCTTCAGAAACCCGATCAGGTTGTCCAAAATCAGCGTTTTGGAATCGATCACAGTCGGAACGCCGATGGCGATTACCTTTGTCCCCAGCGTCTTTTCCGTCAGCTGCTTCCGCATGTTTCCCGTACCGGCTCCCGGCGAAATTCCCGTATCGCTGATCTGGATCGTCGTGCTGATGCGGTTTACGTTTCTCGCAGCCAGGGAATCGATCGCGAGTATGATCTCCGGCCTGGCGATCCTGGCCGCGCTCTCGATCAGATCCGCCGTCTCCATTCCCGTCGAGCCCATCACGCCCGGGATAAAGCTGCTGACACAAGACATATCCTCATCGCCTTCCGCATCGTACATCAGGAAATAATGCCGCGTCACCCTTACCTTGGAGGCCGTGTAAGGCCCGAGAGAATCCGGCGTAACCTTGTCGTTTCCAAGGCCGATAATCATGACCTTGAGCTTGCTGTGAAACGGAATCAGCCGTTTTAGTTCGTTGGATAACGCCGTGGCGGCGGCCTCTTTGATTTCCTCCGGCCCGTCCACAACGCCCTCTACCTCAAGGGTAATGTAATTTCCGATGGGCTTTTGAAGCACCTGGCTTCCATGCTCGTCGGTAATTTTAATCCGCGTAATGCCCACGATATCCTCGAATTTTTCGGTTTCCACCTCGACTCCGGATATTTCAATCCCTTCTCCCTTTTGATCCGAGTCGTACATCTCCTTGTTTTCAATCGCCAAATCAGTCCTGAATTGCAAATCCTTTTACCCCTCTTCCTTGTTTTTCGCTTATTCCGTATTTTTTCCTTGCATTTTGCTTTCTATTCATATATACTTCAAGTTGCGATATTTTGCGAAAGTGGGGTGAAATAATGGCAAATATTAAATCAGCAAAGAAAAGAATCAGTGTTATCGCAAAAAAGACAGCGGCTAACAGAAGAGTTAAGTCTCATCTGAAGGCGATCGTCAAAAACTTTGACGGAGCAATCGTTTCCGGAGATTTTGACACCGCAAAAGCAAAGCTGGCTTTGGCAGAAAAGAAACTGATGCAGGCAGCTGCAAAAGGAACCATTCATAAGAATGCTGCTTCCAGAAAAGTTTCCAGGATGACAACCAGATTCAACAAAGCAAAAGCAGAATAATCTCACCCGTCCCCACAGTGCATAAGTTAAATGCACAAAATAAAAAAATCTGATCATGCCAAAGCCGGCCTGTGTCTCCCGGTTTGTGGCATGATTTATTT
>CAMJRV010000244.1 GCA_946408315.1 uncultured Bacillota bacterium
ACATGAGGCTGATCGCCCTCCGCCGTCGCCAGAAAATACACGCCGGCCTTATTCAAAAAATCTAATACTTCTTTCATTATTAATACGCTCCTTTTCAAAAAACTTGTCTTTCGATTTACCTTATGATATGATTTTATTACAAAATAAGAATAATGCAAGAACGCAGAAAAAAAATATAAAGTAAGAAAAAACATACTATTGAAAAATGAGGTGGAATCATGTGCACTGCAAGCAAAAAAGCAATGGAAGAAAATACAGCGGAACTGCAATGCCCTATTCGGTATATGCTCGATGTTTTCGGCGGAAAATGGAAGCTTCCTATTATCTGTATGCTGGCTTCAGGAGCGCCAATTCGATATAGCGTGATTAAAAGAAAATTGGGGAACATCACCAATGTAATGCTGGCCCAATCGTTAAAAGAATTGGAAGCCGCAGGCATTGTCCACCGGGAACAGTACAATGAAGTTCCGCCGCGGGTGGAATATTCGCTGACCGAAAATGGAAACAGTATCGTACCGGTCCTTTCACAGGTCGCAGAGTGGGCAATCGGAAATATACAGAAAGAAAATGCCTGCGGAGTATATTGTGAGAAGTGTCAATCGACGATATAACGGAGGTTCAAAATCGGTTTAGGATATCATTTGATTGCTTAAAATTTCACGGTGTATTTATTTTCCAAAATGTTTCCTTTTTAAACTCGATAGAGCTTCCCTTGCATCAATAAGCTGCACATCGGGAGTATACTCAGCCTCGGCTTCCGCGACAGCCGCGTCGAGTTCACGATCCTCTAACATAGAATCAAAAGTTTCGATGCTCATAACGACTAAATCTCTGTAACCATTTTTAGTTATGAATATCGGTTCTTTCTTGGCATAACAAAGGTCAGAAATAACATTATTATGTACATTTCCGCAACAAACATTTCAATTTATCTATGTCTCTATACGCAAACAAGAACTTGAACAACATACCGCAAGGCGGTCAAGCCTTGCGGTATGTTGTTGATTTATTTTGATAACAGGTTATAAAGCATCTGGGCCATTTCCGCGATGAGTGCCTCCGATGAGGAAATCGTCAGGCTGCTGAACGGCCGGAACTCCTACATTACCCTCCAGGATAACGAGTTTACTTTTGCCTCTCCCCACTATATGTATCTCTATTACAGGGATAAGGGCAGCTTTCGTGCGTTGGCCGGCCTGCTTTCCAGAGAGGTGGGCTACGCCAAATTTTCCGGCGGCTGCGGGACCGGAAGCGACGCGCTGACCTTGGCAGAATATGCCCTGGAGACTGGTGATTTGAAAGCTGTGGCAACCCACTGCCGGAAGGCGGTCTCAAAAGCGGAGAACATGTCGCAGATCGGCATTGTTATCTGTGCGAGGTTTGCGTTAATCCGTCTGCAACTGGCGGAAGGCAGAACAACTGAAGCGTTGAATCTTCTCTCCCAAATGGAGCGGGAGGTGGAAGCGCTCAGCAGCTCCGTATACAATACGACTGTGGACTTGTGCAGGGGATATGTGTTTTCCTGCCTCGGCCAGCCCGAGCAGATTCCCTCCTGGCTGCAGATCGGAGAGATCAAGGCCTCCGACTTCTTCTCCCAGGGCATTGCCTTCAATTATATCGTTTACGGAAAAACGCTTATAGCCCTTGGGAAATATGCGGAGCTTGAGAGCTGCATTGAACAGTTTGAAGAGGCTTTTTCCGTATTCAGCAACCGGCTTGGCTTCCTTCACAACCGGATATTTGAGGCCGTTGCCCGCTGCCATCTATATGGGCCGAAGGACGGTGCAGCGGTTCTGGAGACAGCCCTGACGGAAGCGGAAGAAGACGATCTGGTACTGCCTTTTGCAGAAAACGCACCCCATATCATGGGAATGCTGAACATGGTGATTCATAAAAACCCCGGCAATCGCTTTTTAAACCGCGTTCTTGCCCTCTGCCGGGAATATGAAAGCGTGGCCCTGGGCCGTTCTTATCCGGAGGCAACCCTCTCACAGAGGGAAATGGAACTCCTGTCACTGGCGGCACAAGGCCTGAGCAGGAAAGAAGTGGCGGCGCGCCTCTATATATCGGAGGAAACAGCCAAGACACATTTTAAGAATATCTATCAGAAGCTCGGCGCAAACAGCAAGATGGCGGCCATCAAGCTGGCACGCGACCGCGGCTACCTGAGCATGTCGGAACGATGAAAACAGACAAAAAAGACGGTCGGCACCTGTCGGACGGGAACGTATTTCAATTTCTATTCGAAAACAACTTTATTCTTTCCCTGTTGTTTTGCCTGGTACAACAACTGGTCAGCCCTGTTTATGATGGAATTCATATCGTCTCCCTCTCGAAATGCCGTTACGCCAAAACTCGCCGTAATTTTGCCGACCGTATCTCCAGCTTCTGCTGCTGACAGAACTCCTTTCATACGGTTAGCCGTTTCTGCCGCTCCTTCCAGCGGGGCATGCGGTAGAAGGACGACAAACTCTTCACCGCCCCACCGGGCCACAATATCGTCTTGCCTGACGATACTCTTAATGATGTCAACCGTTTTAACGATCACCCTATCTCCCGCCAAATGGCCGAAGGTATCGTTGATCTGTTTAAAATTATCGATATCAATCAGTATGAGCGAAAAATCGCAATGATTCGAGCACATTTGCTGAAGGGCCGCATCACAGGCAACTCTATTGAAAGCTTTCGTCAGCGCATCTGTTTTTGCGAGAGCTTCCAGCTGAAGCTGCTGCAAATAGTTCAGCCTTTCTTGAACATGAATTCGATAAATCAGTACGCTTACAATCAATACTTGAAAAAAGAGATAAATTATGAGGATTGCTTTTGTACCGATATTCAGCGTTGGGATCGTAAAAGGCGTCAAAACGAAAAAAACAATGCTCAGAAAAATGGAAACGCACAGATTCGTGATCCATCTGTTCGGAATGAGGAATAAGCCATAGGTTAAAATCACGAGGTCAAGCACTTCAAACACCAAATCGACAGGAGCGAAATGCATGGCCGTGTATTCATGCAGCAGGTACGCAAGTATGACAAACACCATGACGGAATTTATCGCCGCGCGCTTATTCTCAGCCCTTTTCAGCAGAATAAATACGAACACAGCACATACTAAAATGATCGCTCGAGGGATCAGCGAATGATACAGGATAACCGATATATCATCATATTGCAGGTAACCGTAATCTAAAAACACGAATAGAAAATTGACCACAGCAAAGATCACAACGAGATTTCCACTCAGCCTCAGCCCTTTATGAACCTTCCTGTCATGAAATTCCGTTTCCTTCATTTCTTCCTTGAATTCTGCCAAATAGTTTATTTCCTGCCGCACTGCTTTTCACCTCCTATGGAAAGGTTTTTATTTCAGACTCTTCTTGATAAATACAAGCTTGTTTTGTGCTGAATGCTCTTCCGAATACGTGTAGCCCAATTCGTTGAATTCCTGTATATTCCCAGGCTCAGAGACGTTGTGCTCGGCCAGCCAGCGTACCATCTGCCCTCTCGCCATCTTGCACAGGGTCCCCTTTTCGATCAGCTTGCCGTCCTCCCATTCTCCGAAGACACAGGTGACAAACCGGACTTCTTTCGGCAGATGCGCCGTCACCGCCCTGCTGTATTCCTTGGACGCAAGATTGAGAATGAAGTCGGTCTCGGCACAGAGCTGCTTCGCCAGCCGATTCCCCCAGTAAGCATACAGATCCTTGCTGCTCCCCACCGTGAGCTTCGCCTGCATCTCCAGCCGATAGGGAACGACTCCGTCAAAGGGACGGAGCAGGCCGTAAAATCCTGACAGGATGCGAAGATGTTCGCTGATATAGTCAAGATGTCCGAACTCAAACACGCTGGGAGCCATGTATTGATATTGGATTCCCTCATAGGAAAGAATGGCAGGAGTCAGGGATTTCGATAGATCCATTCCCTGCAAACGCTCCACATTCATGGCCGCGATCGAATCATTGCACTTCCAGAGGGCTTGCAGTTCTTTGGAAGCTTTCCCCTGTAAACAATTCTTGATCGCTTCCGCTTCCGGCAAAAACTGTGGCAAATCGGTCCAATCCAGGCTATCGGTATCGATATTCATCTTCTTGGCAGGGGATATGATAATTCTCATTTCTCTGCTGCTCCTATCAATTTTGATTTTACTGTTCCAGGCTCTCCGGCGTCTGCAAGGTCTGCATAATGATCAGGGACAGCAGCTCCCCAACCTTGCCCGCCGTCTGTTCCACGTTCGCATCAAGCTGATTCAGTACAAAGGATTCGACAATTCCCAAAACCGCCATACCGGTAAACTTCTGAAGGATTTCCCGTTCCGCACTGGAAACGGCATTCCCAAACTTAACTGAGAGCTGACCCATGATGAAGTCCAAAAGCCGATAGCGGAAGGAGACCGTGCTTTCCGTGGCAAACAGCGCCGCAAAAAAACTTTTGCGTTCCTCAAAATAACGAAACCATATGGTGGTTCCCTCGATTAACCCCTTCTCCTTTTTCCCTTCACAAATAAGCGTCAACTCTTCCAGATGTTTGCCGACAATCGTATTGAGCAGGTCATATTTATCGACATAGTGCAAATAGAAAGTCTTGCGGCTGATATTGGCATGGTTGGTGATATCCTTAACCGTAATCGCATCAAAGCCGACCTTCAGCAGCATTTCCATAAACGCTGCATGGATTGCACTTTGAGATTTTTCAATTCTTCTATCGATCTTCCGGTCCATCGAGTGCGCCTCCCCAAATACACATATCTTGAAATGTGTATACTATTCTACAAAATCAGAAATCTGGTCATTGTCATTTCACCGGCAATTTTTTATTATTATACACGAGAGTATTAATTCTCGCAAGTATATATCTTAAAATTTAAGGAGGTTTCTCAT
>CAMJRV010000245.1 GCA_946408315.1 uncultured Bacillota bacterium
AAATAGGATCAAACATATTCCTCCTGACTGTTTTATCAACATGGCTGCCGGGATTTCTGCGCAGCCTTTCAAAAGCTAGCCATACAAACCGCTATCCTTGTCGAATACTTTAATTTTCCCGCCCTGACTCCTGACCCACATCTCAAAGCCTATGTTTCCATAGACCTCCGCCTTTATCGTGTAAATCCCCTTCCGCTCATCGATGATCTCCGCTGTGGGCAGCCTGTCCAGCACGACATCGGCAGACTCCCCCGAATATTGAAAGATGAGCTTTTGAAGTTCGCCGCCATACATAAACTGAATGCGCTTCCTAAATTCTCCTTCTTCAAACCGGTCTTTATACGGAGCTTTGAAATGGGAGGAAAGGACTTTCATGGAACAAATTCTGTCAATCCGATAAATCTCCGGGATCTTCTTTTTGTTTCCTTTAACAAAGGCGATGAGATAAAAGTAGAATTCTGAAAAGGCGATGCTCATAGGTTCGACGGCCTGCTTTACGAGCTTCCCATCAGGAGCCATGTACTCCAGTTCTATCTCCCTTTTAACCCTTACCGCTCTTCCGATTTCCCATAGCGTATCGGTCATAGCAACCCCATGCCGCGGCTCAATATAATGAAATTTCGCATTTGCCAATAAATTTCTGAGAATGCTCTCTTTGCAGGGCTCGCCGCTTTTTTTCATCAATTTATCGATCAATGGGAACATCTCGCTTCGCTTCAAGCTTCGGCTTTCCAATAAGATTTTACAAATTACGAAAATTTCCTTCTCTGTGAACCAGTCTTCCTCCTCCGTTTTTAAATAATAACCATGCAATCTTTTGTCATATACGATCTCAATTTCACCGCCGTTCTCAACGCCCAGATTATGAAAAAAGTTTCTAAGCGTACTGATATCCCGGTGAATTGACCGTTCACTTACGTTAAGGTTCTTCGCTTCTCTTGCTATGTGAATAAGGCTGTTTGATGTTAATTTCTGATGCAGATAAAGAATTCTGTCATTCTTACCTTTTATAATCATCTCCACCACCTGCCAAAATATTGCTTTTATATACAATATCATTTTTACTATGACAGAAATTGTCATCAACATTAAATAATTGGTCAAAAATAGAAATTATCGTCGTTTTCTCATTAAAAACAGATTCAAAAAATAAAAAACCCTGAAACCATCGGTTTCAGAGACGTTTTCGCAGCCGCGGGGGACCGGTGCCATCCCCCTCTCTATCATCACCGCTCCAACTCATCCAGCCTTCCGTAAGTGAACCATTGCTTTATAAAATCATACCATATTCCCATCATAAATTTCATCATTTATCTGAGAATTATTTTTGAGTCTGCGTTTTCCTTCAGCTCGGTTCATCAAAATCCTAATTCCTCGCCTATGATGATGACATGGAAATCGGAATCCACCGGTTTTTTATGTATGATGCTCGTTATATTACAGTTTCGCTGATCGGCTCTGCACTCTTTACACACACCGCTTATATTGCAGGCCAGATCATTGCCGTACTTGATGTTGTTCATCTGGGCCGCTACAAAACGAATCCGGTCCAATCCGGAAGCCAGGTCTTTTACCAGCTTATTGGCGCCTGCAATCACGATGATCCTGTCCGAACCGTAAAGGCTGCCGGCAATCCGGTTTCCCGTTCCGTCAATATTTATGATCTGGCCGTCCATCGTGATCGCATTTGCTCCCAGCATAAACACGTCCGCAACGAGATACTGCATCAGAATATCTCTCATCTCTTCCTTGTTTCCGATAATTTTGAATCCAGGGCTATTGTGCTCCATCGCATACTTATTTACAGCACAGGTGTGGGGAATCGCGACACAGTTCTTTTTTTCCAGTTCCTCATCCAATTCGAGCGCAAAAATCGTATGGGAGTCCCCGCAGCCGATGATTCCATTATTGGGGATTAAACTTAAAACAAGGTCTTTTGCATCCTCGATTGAGTCACAATAGTGAGCATCGAAGTTATTCTTGTTCAGGTTTTTAACGGCAATTTGACATTCCTGCCTCATATAATCTTTTTTTATGGAATCCCGGTCACAATCCTCTTCTCTTAATTTCGGCATCTTGAAATTGTGTAAATCCAGCATATTTTTACTCCTCTCTATAGATATCGTTTATGGTTTTTATTATAATGTCGTTAATAAGAAACGCAAGTATGCACTTTTTCGTAGCATACTTACCAATAGGAGAGTGTATTTTATATGAAAGTGCCGTGTAAATCAGGACAAGCCCACTTCCAATATACGCTTACCATGATCGGAGGCAAATGGAAGATGGAAATCATATACCAGCTGGCATCCTGCCGTTTGCTGCGATTTAACGAGCTTAAACGGAACATCCCGAACATTACCTATAAAATGCTGAGCGCCCAGCTCAAAGAACTGGAACGCGACGGAATTGTCATACGGAAGGAATATCCTCAAATTCCCCCGAAGGTCGAATATTTTTTATCCGAGAAAGGAAATTCTTTGATACCGGTACTGAATGAGATGTGCAGATGGGGAAATGAAAATTGCCCGAAATAGGTTCACCTCGCATTGCGATCCAACAGAGCGGTAAGCGCCGTACGAAATCTCTCATCTTGAACCGCCGACCTTTTCTTGGGGCCTTTCAGCCTGCCGCCTGAGCTGCGGATTTTTTTCGAGGTATGGCGGGCCAGGAGAAGCGCATCGATGTTATCGGCGGTGTATTCCATTCCGTCCTGATTGATTACAAGGGCGTTTTTTGCCAGACACATGGCGGCAAGGCCGTAATCCTGAGTAACGACAATATCGCCGGGAGAAACGCGGTTGACCAGTTCAAAGTCTACACTGTCAGCACCCTTCGAGAAGGTCAGCGTCGTCGCCCCGTCTTTCTCCAAAACGTGAGAAGTATCACATAGAATGAAGCACTCGATCTGTCGTTCTCTCGACAGCCGCACCGTGATGTCCACCACCGGGCAGCCATCTGCGTCGATCATTATTTTCATGACAAACTCCTAATCATTCAAACAGTCCTCAAAACTCTTTCTGTCAGCCATATACATGCCATTACACCCTTTGGCTTATTATAACCATAACCGGTCCGGATTTCAACTGAATCGGACTGACCTTACCTGATTTCCAAACGTAAAAAAGGCACTTTGACAATATCATTGTGCATTGTCAAGTGCCTTTTTAATCAATACCATTTTACTGGCGCTGTTCGTTTCAATCCTCATCTCTTTGAAAGACGATTTTGCCGCCGACCATGGTGAGATCAGCTTTGATGTCCCGTATTTCTTCATCAGGCGTATGATACAAATCTCTTGAGAGAACTACAAGATCGGCCAGTTTACCCGGCTCTATGCTCCCTTTCTTATCCTCTTCAAACGAAGCGTATGCTCCATTGATCGTAAACATGCGCAGCGCTTCGCGGATCGTTATGCGCTCTTCCCCTCCAATGGTCTGCCCTGTCTGGGATTTTCGGTTTACCGCCATATACAGATTCAGGAAAGGATTTGACCATGTAATAGGGCAGTCGCTGCTGCCAGCGGGAATAAGCCCGAAGTCAAGCTCACTGCGGCAAGGGAACATGCGCCCTCCCCGTTTTTCACCATAGTTCCTCAGATAGCCGTCGCCAAATTCATAAAGGAAGACGGGTTGGGGCACCGGTACGATACGTAAATCAGCGGCACGCTTCAGAAGCCCATCGTCCGTCATGGCGCAATGCTCCACCCGATGCCTGTGATCCTCACGCGGATAAGCCCGCAGCGCCTTTTCATACGCACCGATGATCGTTTCGACCGCCCTGTCACCCACAGCATGGCATGTAAGCTGCCAGCCCGCTTTATGAGCCCGCAGTACGATATCTTCGATTTCCTCCTGTTTCATACTCATGATACCACTACTGTCAGGATTGCTTGTGTAGGGCTCCCTCGTAGCCGCGGTAGGGCCGCTGCTGCTGCCATCTATCATGATTTTCATGGGCCCAAGGCGCAGCCAATCATCGCCGAATCCTGTATGGATTCCGGCTTTGAGCATGTCGTTGATAAAGTTCAGATTGTCAACAAAGGAGAAAATCATTGCATAAAGGCGCATCCTCAGTCTGCCCTGCTCGCGGGCAGCCTGCATGGCAGCCAGTTGCCCCGGACCGTAACCTCCGGAATCGTGAACCGTTGTAATCCCTTCTGAGACAAGCATCTCGCTTACAACGGCCATTGCCTCCACCATTTCATCCTGGCTTGGTATCGCCGCTTTTTGCATAAGCATGTGCGCATTTTCAAACAGCACGCCGGAAATTTTGCCGTCCTTACGCTCAAAAGCCCCTCCCTCGGGTGGTTCCGCATCCTCTCTTATCCCGGCAGCTTCCAGCGCTTTGCTGTTGTTCGCAGAAATATGAACGCAGACACGCGTTAATGACACCGGATGATCCGGTGCTGCTTCGTCCAAATCCCAGCGGTTCGGATGGCGTCCTTCGGCAAGCATCGTATCGTTGTAGCCCCATCCTCTTATCCATTCCCCTTTCGGCGTCCTCGCAGCCGCTTCGCGCACCCGTTCCTTGATATCCGCTATGGAGCGGACAGCTTCCGGCCGACAGTCAACGCCTGCGGCGTTCATCCCGCGAACGGCTGTATGCTCATGGGAATCTATGATTCCCGGTATCAGGCTTCTTCCTTTGAGATCGATGAACTCTGTATTGTCATCGGCTAACCTGCGGATCTCTTCTTCAGTGCCTGCAGCTAAGATAACGCCGTTTGCAACAGCGGCGGCGCCGCAGACACGATCGTTCCGGTCGACCGTGACAACGGGTCCCCCAAAGAAAATCGTTTCAGCTTTCATTTTAATTTTTCCTTTCATTATCGTCAATTGCCCCTAACTGCTTATATCTGCTTAAAAAT
>CAMJRV010000246.1 GCA_946408315.1 uncultured Bacillota bacterium
CACATGACCAGAAGGTTCGTTTCTCCGGCTTCCGGTCCTGCCGCCAGAGAAACAGGATTCGACAGAAGAGTGACCCCGCAGATCAGGACCAGAATTCCCGACAATACCGCCACCGCCAATTTCGGCTTTTTATATTTCACAATATGCCTTACCCTTTCTCCTGCCTCGGTTCCATGAAAGGCCAGGACACTCCCCCTTCCGATTCCCATCGGCGCGGCGGCCAGGGTCAGAAGCGTTGCCGCATAGTCTCCTTTTTCATTCGGTCTTAACGCCTTGATCACACCTTCGTCGCATGCCATCTCCATGTCCCTGTCGGCAAACCGGAATGCGACCCACAAAACAGGATTGAACCAATGGACGCACAGGGCCAGAAACGTCAGAGGTCTGGTCAGCCAGTCCCCTCTTTTGATATGGCAGAATTCATGAAGGAGAACGTGGCGAAGCCGTTCTCTGCCTTCTGCGTCGCAGACATGGACCATAGCCGCGGGTAAAATCACTTTGGGAGAGAGCAGCCCATATACAAAGGGGCTTTCCGCCCGGTCCGACACATACACTCTCACGCGTCTTCCCATGCGGGCTGCAAGCCTGCATTCCTCCGCCAGCTCGGAATCCTCCAGGAATGTAGCTGTCGACATGGTTCTGCATAATCTGAAGTAGGTTATGCCATGGTAGATCAACAGGGCTAAAATTCCCGCAAGCCAAAGAGCAGTCAGTGCCATAGAAAAGTAGTCCATCGGCCCAAAGGGAGCAGCTGCAGTCATCGCTGTCAGTCCTCCGTCCCCATTTCCCTGCGCCTCTCCCGGTAAATGGGAAATATTCACAAGCTCCTGGGCCCGGTGGCCTGATAGTGTCTCAAAACCCAGAGCCTCCTTCATCGATGTCCCCCTAAGGGCAGATGTGTAGAGGTCGATGCCCGGCTTGATCTGCCTCAGGGCGCTGAAAACAGACGGGAAGGAAAAGGGAAGGACCATCCTGAAAAGGACGATGAGCCATAGGGCGCAGGAGAAGGTCCGGGGCAATGCTCTTCCCAGGCTTCCCCTCACCAGCAGGATGATGAGGGCGGCAAATCCGGCGGTTATGCTCATGTTTACCACGGTCAGAAACAGATCCCCCATATCACTCACCTGTTCCTTTCCGATGCTCATCGATGATTCTTTTCAGTTCCGCAGCCTCCTGTTCCGATAAAGGCTCTTTTTTCAGGAAGGCAGAAAGAAACATGGGAAGGGAGCCTTCAAAGGACTTCTCAAGCAATTCCCTGCCCTCCTGCATTCCGATTTCCTCCCGCTCCACCAGGTACGTCACCGTAGCGTTTTCATTTTTCAGAAGACCCCGCTCGACGAGTTTCCGTAAAACCGTATAGGTGGTGGATTTTTTCCACCCCAGAAGTTCCGAGCACAGCTGAACCAGCCTTGTGGAATTTACCGGAGCATGATTCCATACCACCTCCATAAATTTGTATTCTGCTTCAAACAGCTTATATCCGTCCATCATTATCCCCCTTAGCGGCTGACTAGAAATAGAATAGGTTTACTGCAATAAACTTTACCATGAGTCTATCGCAATAAACCTATCTTGTCAATCTTTTTTATTCAATTTTTGTTTACCAATCACTTATTTTTTACGGAAAAATTTCCGCCGTTTTGATCTGCCGCCAGATTACAGGCACTTTTCAAAATTGACTGTAATGGTTTTTAAGAAGGTGGTTTCTTCAATCGTATACTTTCCGCCTATCCTTCCGTAGCCTGTTTCCGTTCCGGGCGCTCCACCGAATGGCTGGTGCGGTTCCCAGAAACCTGCGGATTCGTTGATGCAGACATTTCCCGCATTCAGCCTGCTATGATAGTAAAACGCCTTCTTCAGGCTGCTTGTATAGACCGCCATCTGCAGGCCGTATGGGGTACTGTTGGCCATTTTGATGGCTTCCTCATCCGTTTCAAATTCAATGATCGGAATGACGGGGCCAAAGGTCTCCTCGTCGTGAAGAAGCATTCCCGGCGTTACATTGTTAACGATGGTAGGCAGGAAGAAGAGATCTGTGTCAAATCCCTTTGCCCTTCCTCCTCCGCAGAGAATTTTGGCGCCCTTTGCAACACCTTCCAGTACATGGGATTCCACCTTTGCGGCAACGGGAGCGTTATTCAAAGGTCCCATGGTCGTCTTTTCATCCATCGGATCTCCCAGGACGATATCATCAACGGTCTTCATCAGATATTCGACAAACTGTTTTTTTACGCTTTTATGTACCAGTACCCGCTGAGTCGAGCAGCAGACCTGACCGGCATTCATCCAGGCTCCATATGCGGCCCCTTCGGCGGCCGCTTTGACGTCGGCGTCCGCACATACGATCTCGGGGCCGGAACCTCCCATTTCAAGCAGCATCCGCTTCAATCCGGCAATTGCCGCAATCCTCTTCCCCGTGACGTTTTCTCCGGTAAACGCTATCGCATTGACGAGGGAGTGAGAGCACATCTGCTCTCCTACGGAAGGACCCGGGCCTGTAACGAGGTTGAACACCCCTTTCGGGCAGCCTGCCCTTTCAATAGCCTGCGCAAAGAATACCGCAGAAATCGGGGTATAGCTTGCAGGCTTCATGACCATAGTATTTCCCGCAACCAGGATCGGAGCAATATGCTCTGCAGGCATTACCATAGGAAAATTCCAGGGAGAAATGGCGGCATAGACCCCGTTTGGTTCCCTGATCGTCATGATCTTTCTGTTTGGATCTTTGGAATAAAGGATTTCGCCGTTCATGCGCTTTATGTCTTCGTTGGCGTTCCTGAGATTTTCTGCGGATTCGGTCACCTCTCCTCTGGATTCTGTGGCGATCGGCTTTCCCTGCTCCATCGTCATATATTTTGCGATCTTTTCCGTTTCTTTTTCCAGCTCATCGGCGATGCGGCACATCAGTTCTCCCCGCTCGACGACGCCCCAGTGCTTGAATTCTTCCTTCACTCTGTCCGCCGCCTTTATGGCCCGCTCCACATCTTCGGCTGATGCCTTTGGAACTGTTCCAATCAATTCCCCCGTTGCAGGATTCGTAACCTCGATCACTTCACCGCTGCTGCTGTCGCACCATTCTCCATCAATATACATTTGAAACTTTTCCGCCATTTTTCTTTCCTCCATTCTTAAATACAAGTGGACTATCCTCTTTATAATTTATTCAAAAGCGTAAAGGATTTTCAGCATATCCCTAAACAATTTCCGTCAGATCCTCAAGATCATTCCGACGTGACCGGCGGCGCAGGGTCCTTCGGCTTGAAAAACCGGCTGCCCAGAGTATTTACAAGAATCGCGGCTACAAGGAACAGCATCCCCAGGAAGGTCATTCCATTGATGACCTCATGCAGGAAGATGATACCGAAAATGGTCGCAAAGATCGATTCTGTCGGAAAGACGACCGATACAGTCGTGGAACTGACGTAGCTTTGAAAATAGTTTTGGCACGAATTGGCGACAAAGGTCGCAAGGATTACCAGATAGGCAAACTGCAGCATCAATTTAGGATCCGTAAGCACCGTTACGGTAGGAACGGGTTCGCGCAGAATGATCGCCATAATAAATGTAACGATACATACGACTAAGGTCTGAAAGGTGACCAGAATCTGCGGCTGGGTTTTCTTAGAATACTTATCGATTGCGATCAGTTCTCCCGTCCATAAAAAAGCGCCTACCAGGGTAATAACATCTCCAAATCTAAAATGAAGGCCATTTTGCATCGTCATGAGAGCGACGCCGATCAACGCCAGAGCGGCGGCCACGAAAATGTGCGGTCCCGGTTTTATTTTCCACCCGACAAACAGCACAATGGGAATCCAAATTACGTAAGTATCCGTTATAAAAGCTGCATTTCCGGCATTGATATAAGAGAGTCCGATGGTCATGGACGAATACGCCGTTCCCATAAATAAGCCGGTCACAACGCAGCCCTTTAAGTCTTCCTTTGTAACCTTTTTTGCATACTTCCAATAGATGATCAACATTATGATAAAGGCAAGCAAAAATCTTATGCATAGCATCCAGTTCGCCGAAATCACTTCCATCGCGTCCTTTGCCACGACATACATGCCTCCCCAGAAGCACGCCGCGACAAGAAGCCCTAAAACCGCAACCGGCTGACTGATCTGCCTCCTTGAAACGTCATTCACTTTCAACACCTCCTAAAAACCTTTCCATGAAATACCGTATATGAATATGGGATATGCTTTTCGATCGTCAGATTCAACCCTCGCTTATCGACTCGCTCCATTGATACGGATAACCTGTCGACATCATCCGCTCGATAAACCTTTCCGGGTCCAGTTGATCCGCAAAGATAATTCCCTTGCCCATCTCCATTTCTGCAAGAAGCATCGTTCCCACGGCCAGCGGCAACGCTACGTAGACAAGCGCCGTTCCATAAAGCTGTTTCAGCTTGGGTCCCGGGGCGTTCATCTTCGGGCAGTTGGCTTTCCAGATTACCTGCTTCCCATCCTTCTTTCCGCCGACTTCGACGACCAACTCAATAAATGAAGTCTGATCCGCTTCTGCAAGCTTTTCGTCGGACTCCACGAAAATATTCCCGCTTGGCTTTGGCACCATTGCCGTCACTACGTCGATCGGCTTTACCTTTGCACCGTTCACATCAATTTCCTCCTGGGAGCACAAGCCCGAAGCATAGAAAATCGCCGGCTGAATCATCAGGTAATATTTGAAGTCGATATCCTTCACACCCCGAAAGGTTGCGGGCATGCTGTATATCTCTTCGTGGGAATGATGGGTAATCGGCAAGGTTCCTACCGGCGCCGGGAAATCATACATGTCAAGTCCGCCGAAGGGAGGATATTTCACATACTCTCCGTTCTCCAGCGCATAGGTGGGGGA
>CAMJRV010000247.1 GCA_946408315.1 uncultured Bacillota bacterium
GATTTTATCCTTCTCATATTTCTGCAGAAATGCGGCGTAGTTCTCTTCCTCCCGCCGAATCGCCGCATCGATCTCCTCCCGGAGGTCTTCGGGCAGCCCCGCCGATTCGTACACCTCCGCCAGCTCCTGAAGCCTGGCCTCGGACTCCTCGTCCATGGAGCTGTCAATTTTCAGCTCCCTTCTCGCATATTCCAGTTTTCTCCGAACCTCTTCCTTTCCAAAGCCGAGAACGTCCCCCACCTTCTCCGCATTGAGCCCCTCGAAATAGAAGAGCTTAAACACGTTGACCGCGGAAGGCTCCAGGGTTTCCATAAAGGCATAGAGCTGAGAATCCTTCGTAAAATCCCGTGAATAGGCCCCGCGGTTCATGGTGCGCATCCCGTCTCTTATGATGAGCTGCAGAAACCAAACGTGCATCGGGGGAAGGTCCTTTAGCTTTCTGCCATTGTACAGACTGAAATAGACAGCATTGCTCACCACATTCTTTGCGCCTTCCCTGTTTTTTACCAGGCTGTAGGCGAGATAATAATATCGCTCATAGTGCTCCAGAATATGAGCGGTCAGATTGCGGTGAATGCCTTCCGCCAACGCGGAATCAATTTTTGCCATGACCATCAGCCTTTCCTTTGAAGGTTTCTCTGGTTGAAGCTTTTTTTATGATCGGCGATACTCGCTCTTACCGCCGGATCAACGTTCAGAAAAAAGCTCAAAACAATAAATATCAGGGCGTTCAAAATCAGAGAGAGAACCGCTGCATACGGAGTGAAAAGATCGCAGACAAAACAGAGAAAGCATAAGAGTACGATTCCGGCGGTGAGGCCGGCAGCCATGGCTCTGCTGCTTGATCGCTCCCAGAACAGCGCGCCCAAAGTCGGCACGATGACCTGGGCGGTTCCGCCCATTCCCAGGGCTCCCATATCGATGATCACACCGGGGTTTTTCAGCATCAGAACATAAGCGAGGCCGGAAAGAATCAGGATCGCCCGCTTGCTGATGCCGACCAGCTGCCGCTCCGGGGCGCCTCTTCGGATATATCGGTTGTGGATATCCACCGTGTAAATCGCCGCAAGGGCGTGAATCTGCGAGTTTGCCGTGGAAAGCGCTGTCGCCGCAATCCCGCACAGAAGAACTGTGGCGGTGATGATGGGCACGTTGTTCACAAGGAGATAGGGAATCAGATTATCCGTCTGCTCAAGGTTCGGGTATAACACCTTTGCCGCGGCCGCAATCAAGACAGGTCCAAGGTAGAGGATCGTCGCCGAAGTCAGCAGCAGGGGCATGATCTTAAAAATCTTTTCCTTCTCTGCCGAATAGGCCCGAAGCCACATGGGCGGCCCCATAAGCGCGCCCATCGGGATGATGATGAACATGCACAGCCATGCCCAGGGGGAATTGTCGGAAAAACCGGAGCCGAGAACCAGGGAGTCCGCGTGCTCCCGCGCAATGTCGGCAAAGGTCTTTCTGATGCCTCCTGTTTTTTCGATCAAAATGAAGCCAGACGCCAGCATGCTGAAAAAAATCAGGAGTCCGTAAAAGATGTCCGTCAACGCGAGGGCGCGGATGCCGCCCGCCCACAGATAGATGATGATGACCAGATAGAAAATCAGTCCCGCCGCTCTCCATGGGATGAGCGCTCCGCTGACCGTTTCAATGATGTAAGCTCCCGCATACAGCTGGATCATCAGATACGGCAGCGTAAAGACCGTCAGGACCAGCGTAATGATGAGGTTCAGCATATCCGAGTGAAAGATATCGTCAAAAAAGTCTGCGGGGGTGAGATAGCCCCTCGTTTTGCCGAGAAACCAGAGCCTGCGCCCCAGAACCATATAGGCAAGGCCGAACAGGGCATTCCACGCAAAACAGGTCATATACAAGGGCCCGTTGGAATAGAGAGAAGCCGTCGACCCCAAAAAAGCAAAGGAGCTGTACCAGGTGGCATACACGGTAAAAAACACCATGAGCAAAGGCATCCGCCGTCCCTGCAGGAAGAAATCCTCCAGATCCGGAGTGGATCTGCCCCTGGAGAACTCCGCCAGAATCAGCGGAATAAACGTAAATACAAATATGATCAATAATACAATCGTCACCGTATTCATATCCTTATAGTACCATATTTATTTGGGTATTTGAACAGATTTCCCTTCTTTAGAAACTTTTAAGGTTAACCGGCACCGGCGCTCTGGTGTTTCCGGCACGCCTCATATATAATGAATGTATGAATACTCTGACAATTATCCTGCTCGCCTTTGTGGCCCTTTCCCTGGGGATTGCGAGCGTATATTTTTATATTTTTGCACGGAGCAAGGAGCGGTTCATCCAATTTTGGGGCCTGTGCTGGGCGTGCTATTCCTGCAGTCTGCTGCTTTTGATTTTCGGAGGGAGCGGAGGGCATGAGGTTTTTTTGGCAATGCGAAAAGTGTTCGACATGTATAACCTCCTGTTTCTCCTGTTTGGCGTATACAGCTTTCAGAACCTGCGGATTCCGGGATACTGGTGGAGATTTTCCCTGTATCTTCTGATCTGGGTCTTCTTAGCCGTGCTCTATCATTTTGATCTCATGTCCCTCTATGTTCCGACCTCAACGTACCAGATATGCGCTACGGCTGTCATCTGCTATTTAATCATACGGTTCTGGCAGGTCCCGTCCTTGGAGAAGATGACTTCCGTTATTATTTTCGGCCTGTGGGGATTCGGCAAAGCGGCCGTCTCGATCATCGAGATCCTCTATCCGGATAACAGCCCCTCTTTTTATCTGGCAGAAGTGATCTTTTCCAACATCCTGAATTTTATGGTGGTCGTCCTCTATCTGCACCGGGCGGAAGCCAAGCTGTACGTTGCTGAAAAACAGTTTAAGCTCATCGCGGAAAACGCGTCGGACGTCATATTTTTTTACCGGATACGGCCCGCCGCCTTTACCTATATCACGCCTTCCGTGGAGAAGGTGCTTGGCTATTTCCCCCATGATTTCTACGATGATGCGAAATTTTACCTGCAGCTGGTGGAGCAAAAGGATATCCCCCAGATAAGGGAGCTCTTCCATTATCAATTCCCCGGCAGGGAAAATCGGGCGGTGCTTCGCATCTTTCGCAAAAATTTGCAGCCGATCTGGGCCGAAATATCCACGACCCTGGTATTAGAAGGCGGAGAACCGATTGCATTGGAGGGAGTCATCCGGGATATTACGGCGATGAAAGCCGCAGAAGAGCAGATGCTGGCCTCGAAAAAGTCCAAGGAGGTGTTCCTCTCCTATATTTCCCACGAATTGAAAACGCCGGTGACTTCGCTTCTGGCCTATATCACGGCCCTGCGGGGAAACACCTTTGAATTGGAGGAGAAAAGAAAAGAAGCCATCGATATCATCTATAAAAAGACGCTGACTCTCGAACGCCTGATTTACGACCTGTTTCAGCTTTCCAAGCTGGAGACAAAGCAATTTTCCTTTGCCTTTATGGTGATGGACGGACAGGACCTGGCCGCGGCCCTGACCCGCGAATATCTACTGGATATAAAAAGCGCGGGACTTAAGCCGGTGGTAAAGATGGATAAGGCCGCCCTGAACGGCGTTTCCGTCATCGTGGACGAGGCAAGGATCCAGCAGGTCTTTTCCAATATTCTCGCGAATGCGGTACGGGTTTCCCAAAAGGGCGGGGCGATACGGCTCAGCTTCGGTGTTGACGCAAAGAAGAAGAGACTTGAGATTTCCGTGCGGGATTATGGCGCGGGAATCGCCGCGAAAGACCTCCCCTATATCTTTGACCGCTTCTACCGGGTGGACAGCGGAGAGCATTCCGCAAGAGAGGATACGAGCGGACTGGGAATGACCATCGCGAAAGAAATCGTGGAGGCGCACAACGGTACGATCACAGTAAGAAGCCGCCTGCAGCGCGGCTCCACCTTTACTGTCCATCTGCCTTTATATTTTGAATAGTGAAAGGAGGAGGATTATGAACGCAAAGAAAATCCTGGTGGTAGACGATGAAAAGAATATCAACGACATTATCGTCTCTTTTTTGGAAAAGGAAGGCTTTGAAACCTGCTCGGCCCTCAATGGGAAAGAAGCGTTAAGACTTCTGGACACGGAAAACCCGGACCTGATTCTTCTCGACGTCCTGCTGCCGGACATCAACGGGGTGGCGCTCTGCGTGGAAATCCGCAATAAGCGGAGTAAAACCCCCATTCTCTTTTTAAGCTGTAAGGATCAGGAGATGGATAAAATTATCGCCCTGTCTGTAGGCGGCGACGATTACATAACGAAGCCCTTTCTGCCGGGGGAGCTGATCGCGCGGGTCAAGGCGCATTTAAGAAGGTTCGACGTCATGAAAGCCGATACCTCTGACGAGGAAATCTATACTGCACCCGGGCTGCTGCTGAACGTGAGCACCAGGGAAACCTATGTGGACGACAGCCCCATCAATCTGACGGCAAAGGAATTCGACCTGCTTCATCTCTTTATCAAGAATCCGCGGCGCATCTACAATACTGCCCAGATCTTTGAATATGCCTGGAAGACCAACAGCATCATGGGGGATGAAAAGACCGTCATGGTCTATGTGAGCACCCTTCGCAAAAAAATTGAAAACAATAAATGCTCCCGGAAATACATCATAAGCGTCCGGGGCCTCGGCTATAAATTCAACCATCAGCTCCTCAAGGAGACAGAGGGAGGAAAGGAAACAGGAGGAAAATAAAATGGTAAAGCTGACGCTCAAAATGATCTTGGTAAGAATCCTGCTCATCGGCATCGTCGTGACGGTTTTTACCGCCGTCGCCCTCTACTATAAAACCACCGTTTTCACTCCTTAATTTCATCTAAGAGAAACATTAAGATTAACTTAAAAGTCCCGCCGTTTGTTGAGATATTT
>CAMJRV010000248.1 GCA_946408315.1 uncultured Bacillota bacterium
TAGAAAATTTTCAGGAAAACATTTTCCGGTTTTTTCGTTGACAGGAAAATGTTTTCCTATATAATCAAACTTGAAAGGTAGGAAACGATACGATGCCCAACATAAAGATGATCGCACGCAAAGCGGGAGTTTCCATCTCCACCGTTTCCCGCGTCATGAACGGCTCCAAGCCCGTAAGCCCCGAACTGGAAAAAAGGGTTTATGAAGCGGTGAAACAGATGGACTACAAGCCCAACAGCATAGCGCGCAGCTTGATTTTGAACAAGACCAACCTGATCGGCGTCGTAGTGCCCGACGTCTCCAATTCCTTTCACGCCCAATTGCTTTCCGGCATTGAAGCGTACGCCGCGGAGGCGGAATACGGCGTCATCATATGCAACGTGTACCGCAGTTGGGAAAAGCAGCAGAAATATTTCAACCTGATGCTGGAACGGCACGTGGACGGCATCATCCTGCTTCACGACAATACGCTGGAGGAGCTTGCCGCCTTTCAGAAGATCAGCAACACGCCCATTCTATTTGCCAGCGTTCCGATCAAAGGATCGGAGATCCCCTTTGTCGGTATCGACGAGGTAAAGGCCGCCTACGATGCGGTTTGCCACCTGATTGCGAAAGGACACAGAGAAATCGGTCTGATCCGCGGAGAATGTTATGCGCTGGGAACGCTGCGGGGAGAAGGATATCGCAGGGCCCTGGAAGATAACGGCATTCCGTTTCGGGAAGAAATCGTGGTTCACCGGCCAAGCGGCGTGGAGTACGGCTATCAGGCGATGGAAGAGCTTTTGAAGCTGGAAAGCCATCCGTCCGCAGTATTCTGTGTCAGCGACGAAATTGCCGTCGGCGCCTTGGACTGTGTCCTTGACAGGGGGCTGCGGGTTCCGGAGGATATTTCGCTGATCGGATTTGACGACATCGACCTCAGCCAGGTCGTGCGTCCCAAATTGACTACGGTTCACCAGCCCATCCATGAGATCGGGCGGGAATCGGCAAGGCTTCTGATCGATCTTATCGAACGGAAGGGCAAGACTGCCGGGAAAAGCGGTACGCCGGAAGCTGCGGAGGAAATCTGCACCAGGATCATTCTCGATCACTCGCTCGTAGAGCGGGAGACCGTAATGGAAAAAACTGAAAGCTGATTTTTTATGCGGTTTGGGAAAACCTTTTCCTATTCATTTAATATCCATTTTCCATCAATTTAATATCTATAATCTTTCTATAGATATACGTTATTTTTATGAGGAGAAAAAAAGGAGAAAAGATATGAAAAGAATACTCGCTGTTTTACTCTGTCTTGTCTTGGTGCTTTCCCTGGTAACAGCCTGTGGAAGCAAAGAAGAGACGTCTTCCGACGGACCGGTCACCATTCGTCTTGCTACCTTCCAGGTGGGAGTCAATGCTTCCGCTCCTTGGTTCGCTTCCGTTATCGAGGCGTTTAATAAGGAATACGAGGGTAAGATCAAGCTTGATATCGAAGAAATCCCCGGAGACCAGGCTTACGTCGACAAGATGAAAACGTACATTTCGATGAACGATTTGCCCGATCTCGTCTTCACAGGCGGCTATAACCTGATGGACGACGCTCTTTCCGCCAATGCTCTTGTGGATCTGACTCCTTATTTTAAAGCGGATTCGGAATTTGCGGCCAGATTCTTTGATGATGACATCGCTTACAATTCCAGAGACGGAAAGATTTATGGTGTGCCGGTTGAAAGACAGCCGGTTACATATTTCTACAACAAGGCTCTCTTTGAAAAAGCCGGTATTGGGTCTCCCGCAAAGACATGGGATGAGTTTATGATGCAGCTTGAGGAGCTGAAGGCCGCAGGAATCACCCCGGTATCCATGGATACGCTGGATTCCGCATGGCTGTCCTCCTTATGGCTGAACAGCATGGTAGGAACGCTCTCCACTGAAAGCAACGCTTGGATGAACCAGTCCATGCCGAAGGATTACAACTCTCCTGATTTCATCAAAGCGGTTGAAATGACTCAGAAAATGCTGATGAACTACACGACGAAGGACGCGCTGGGCGGAAAATATGAAAACGGCGCGAACAACTTCCTGAACGGAAAAACGGCCATGATCGCCAACGGACCTTGGATGATCAGCGATTTCCAGGAGAAGGGCGATGACTTCGTAAAGAACCTGGGAACGGCTCTCTATCCGAACGACGGCATTTTCTCAGGCTCCATGCCCGGATATCTGGTAGGCTCCAAAGATCAGGCCCATGCAGACGCCGCTGTGGAATTCCTGAAATTCATAACCAATGAAGCAATGCAGGGCAAGATGGTCGAAATGTACAGCTCCATTCCTGCCAATAAGAACGTTGAAATCTCTCAGGCCGTCATCGATCAGAACCCGCTGCTGGGTGAAATCGTCGAGCTCCAGGGAGAGGCTAAGATCGTTTACGGAAACTATCAGAGCTTGTGGTATTCCAACGTCGTTACAGAATTAGACCGGCAGTATCCGCTGCTGGCGGCAGGCAGCATCACTCCGGAGCAGTTCGCACAAGCGCTGACGGATGCTGCGAAGAAGAACTGATCGAAATATAAAAATGCTTTTTCGTTTTCCTCCAATCATTATGATGGCAGAGCCTCCCAAAAGGAGGCTCTGCCTGAAACTGAGGTGCAACATTGAAAAATAATAAAATCTGGCTTTACCTTTTTTCCGCTCCGCTGATCCTGTTTTTCACGGTATTTCTGCTGGCCCCGGTCATCATCGTATTCGGAACATCCTTTATGGAGTGGAAAGGTTTTTCGGGAAATATAACCTTTATCGGATTGGACAACTATATTGCGGCGGTGAAAGACCCTGAATTCATCGTCTCATTTCAACATACATTGATCTGGATCGTTCTTCAGTCCACCATCCATGTGATCATCGGCGTCAGCTTTGCCATCATCATTTCAAGAAAATTCAGGGGTTGGAAAATTCTACGGACTTCTTTTATGATTCCGAATATGATTTCGGCATCCGCCCTCGGATTTATCTTTCTGATGGTATTCAACGGACAGATCGGACTGATCAACTCTCTCCTGAGAAAACTGAACCTGGAGCAGCTCGCCCACAACTGGTTTTTTGACCCGTCCACCGCATTTGTGTCAGTCACGGTAACATGGCTCCTATTTGCGGGGCTGATCATGCTTCTTGTCCTGACGGAAATCGGAACGATACCGGATTCGCTCTACGAGGCTGCCGATCTGGACGGCGCCAGTCAATGGCAAAAGGACCTGTTCATCACCATACCGCAGCTCAGAAACGTCCTCGGCACCTGCATGATCATCGCCGCGACGTCCAAGCTGAAGGAATTTGAACTGATCTATCTCACGACAAAGGGCGGACCGGGAACGGGAACGATGAGCCTGCCCCTTTACCTTTACAATACGTCCATCGTCCAGAACAATTTTGGGTATTCTAATATGATAGGTACTGTTTTGATCGCCCTGGGGCTGATTTTGATTTTCATCATCAGCAAGGTATTCAAAATAGCCAGTGATGATTAAAGGGGATTGCATATGAAAGTAAAAGGATATTCTTACGTTACCAGCATTGCGCTGATTTCCATCATCCCGTTTTTGTGGGTCGTAATGCTGTCGCTGAAAACAAACGAAGAGATTTTGAACAATCCGCTCTCCCTGCCATCCCAGCTGATCTTTTCCGGTTACGGGAACGCGCTGGAAATCGCACCGCTGGGCCAGTACCTGATCAACAGCGCTATTATCGCCGTGGTCAGCACGGCGCTCAATATCCTGATCTCCAGCATGGCGGCGTATACGACGACGCGGTTTGATTTCAAGCTGAAAAAACCGATCGTCATCATCATGAGCATTTCTCTGCTTTTGCCGATTACCGCACTGATCATGCCGGTCTATTCCATCATCCGGTTTTTGGGACTGTATGACACGAAGACGGCTCTGATCCTCGTCTATACCGCTTTGGACCTGCCCATGTCCTTCTTTATCCTCAGGGCATTTTTCCTTACGATTCCCAAGGAGCTGGAGGAGGCCTCCTATATCGACGGCTCGTCCTTCCTTCAGTGCTATGGAAGGGTCATCCTGCCGCTGACGAGTCCGGGCATGATCACCGCAGGGATTCTTCATTTCATCTTCTGCTGGAATGAATTCCTCTATGCGTTGACGCTGACCGCGTCTCACGGCGCGAGAACGGTGCCTCTGGCATTGAATTACTTTACATCCCAGTTTGCGTTCGACTATAACGCGATGTTTTCCGCGGTGGTCATCATGATTATGCCGAGCATTCTGATCTTTATCGTCTTCCAGGAGAAGATCATCGAAGGTCTGACTGCCGGAGCGGTAAAAGGATAAGAATGGAGGTAACTTATGAAATTATGTATTCTTGGCGGCGGCGGTTCCCGTGCGATCATATTGGTGAAAAGCCTGCTGCAGAAAGCGTCTGAATTAGGAATAAAAGAAATCGTATTTATGGATAATAACGAGGAGGGGCTTCGCATCTTCGGCGGAATGGCCCAAAAAGCCGCCTCCATCATCAACCCGGACGTGCAGGTTTCCTGTACGGGGGATGCAGTCTCGGCCATAGAGGACTCGGATTACGTCATCACCACGATCCGGGAGGGCGGAGACGCCGAACGGGTGAGAAATGAGAGAATCGCGCTGAATCACGGCGTTTTAGGCCAGGAAACGACCGGAGCAGGAGGCTTTGCCATGGCGGCGAAGACGATTCCTGCGCTGCAAAAATACTGCGCTCTGATCCGGGAGCACGCGAAAAAGGACGTCATGGTATTCAATTTTTCCAACCCTTCCGGCTTGGTCACTCAGGCGATGCGCGATCTGGGCTATGACTTTGTTTACGGCGTCTGTGATGCGCCGTCGGGCTTTCTGAC
>CAMJRV010000249.1 GCA_946408315.1 uncultured Bacillota bacterium
TATAGACACTGTTCCAACTGAGGCAAGTAATCTGCCGGCCCCAATCGCCGCCATGGCCGTCACTTTCAATTCCGTAGCCGGCAACGATATTTGCTTCGGGGATTTCCTTTTTTAACTGGCCTCTGGATGGGCTGATAGAAATGGAGTATAGATATCCGATATTCATTTTTTACCTTTCCAAAGTTAATTTAGTTTATTCTCCCGAGTGATGGCGCCAGCAGCAATCTTTCCGGCAAGATTTCCCCTTGCAGTTCTGCCCGCAGAAAACTTCGTTTGAGCCACAGCTTGGGCAAACATACTCCCCGCGCTTAATCGCATCGAGGTTTTCATAGCTCTCCATCCACTCCTTACCGCAATGCGAGCATTTTACCGGACAGATATTCAAAGTAAAGTTGCCGCCTTCGATGAGTATGGATTTTCCATTGATTAAGCTGTCCGCGATTTTTTCTCTGGCTGAAATAAGGATACGCTGAAAAGTCGGTCTGGAAACCTCCATTCTGGCAGCACATTCTTCCTGCTCCATCCCTTCAAGATCTTTCAGCCTGATCGCCTCCAGTTCTTCCAGCTTCAATATATTCTTGTCTACCTCAGGGAAATCTTTGTCTGATGGAATAAAGTAAGGTACGGTAGGAATATTTTCAATTTTTCTCCATTTTGTCGGTCTTGCCATGCTTATCAACTCCATTAATAGTAATTTGTTTTACGATAATAGTCTATCGGTACAAATAAAATATGTCAATAATTCAATTTTGTTTAACTTTCAATGCATTATAGCGAATATATGATAATATAGATATAATTGACATATGCCCGTAATTAGTTATACTGGAATTAAAGCGAAAAGTCAATAGGAGGAGGGTAAAAATGAAAATAGCATTTCCAGTCAGTGAAAAGTCAATTGATGCCGATATCCACGATTCTTTTGGAAGGGCGCCGTATTTCCTTATTTACAATACAATTTCAAAAGAAGTTGATTATTTGGATCATAGGACAGTGGCTGCTCAAGGGGGATCTGGAATCAGAGCGGCGCAGGTTTTGGCCGACTATGGGATAAAGGTAATCATTACATCGCAGTGCGGGGAAAATGCCGAGAAATTTTTAAGAAGCTCAGGGGTTTTGATCTACAAGTCAATATCCGGATCGATTTACGATAATGTTGACGCTTACCAGAATAATCGACTGAGAGTATTGAGTGAGTTTAAGTCTAGAGATTAGATTTATCTGAGGCGGAGATAAAATGGTCATAATAAAAAAATATTCCAACGTGATAAAATCACTGATAAATGATCCGAATGTCTTTAATATAGAATCATTACGGCTATCCTAGAGTCAAATATCAAAAGGAGTAATGAGAATGAAAACATATGATTTGATTATAATCGGCGCAGGCCCGGCTGGATTGGCAGCAGGAATATATGCGGGAAGGGCTATGTTGGACACATTGATCATTGAAAAAGATATTGAAGGCGGTCAAATTCTTCAAACCTCTGAAATAGAAAACTATCCGGGATCTCTCGAAGTGGAGAGCGGACCTACGCTAATAGACCGCATGGATGCACAGGTCAAAAAATTTGGC
This sequence comes from uncultured Bacillota bacterium, assembly GCA_946408315.1. Lineage (GTDB taxonomy): Bacteria > Bacillota > Clostridia > Peptostreptococcales > Anaerovoracaceae > Anoxybacterium. The sequence goes on from CAMJRV010000249.1 coordinate 1,577, forward strand.
GTTGATAAAGTGACCGCCACTGTAACGGACGTTGTTCTTGACGGGCAAGTAAAAGCTGTAAGGTGCGGGAATGAGATATTTCAAGCGAAGACAATTATCATTGCGGGCGGCGCAGCTGCTGTTTCCCTTGGAATCGAAGGGGAAGAAAAGTTTAGAGGCAGAGGATTATCCTATTGTGCTACCTGCGACGGTCCGTTTTTCAGGGGACTGCATGTCTATGTAGTCGGCGGCGGTGATTCGGCGATTCAAGAAGCATTATATCTTACCAAGTTTGCTAAGAAAGTAACAGTCATTCACAGACGTCAGGAGCTTAGGGCCGCCAAATCACTTCAAGAGAAGGCGTTTAAAAATGAAAAAATTGATTTCATGCTGGATTCTGTTATCAGGGAGATTCACGGCGGGGATGTGATTGAGGGCATGACGCTGGAAAACTTGAAGAATGGAAAGACTACCGAAATTAAAGCGGATCCGAATGATGGAACCTTTGGAATATTCGTATTTGCGGGTTATAAACCGAAATCGGAGTTGTACTCCGGAAAACTCCATATGGAGAATGGCTATATCGTTACAGATGAAGATATGCATACGAATTTTCCCGGAGTTTTTGCTGTGGGAGATATCAGGAAAAAGAGCTTAAGGCAGGTTGCAACAGCAGTCGCGGACGGCGCGATTGCAGCGGTACAGGCGGAAACGTATATTGAAAGCTTATAGATTAATATAAATATGTATTTATGAATTTGACGAATCAACTAATTCCCTATAAAATTAGAATGGTTCGTCTTTATTTTGTGTTGAAGTAGAGATTTCATCACAAAATAATAAGATAGTTTACTCAGGAGGACGATATGGATAAAAAGCTAAAACAGATGAAAGAAAAGATTAAGCTATTAAATGAGGCGGCGAAAGCCTATTACCAGGAAAATCGGGAGATCATGCCGAACATAGAATACGACCGGCTCTATGACGAATTATTGGAAATGGAAAAAGACATGGGTGTCGTTTTGTCTAACAGCCCGACGATCCGCGTCGGCTATGAGCTTTTAAGCGATTTGCCGAAAGAAGCTCACGAAACGACAATGCTGTCGCTTGATAAAACCAAGGATGTGGGAGCCCTTAAAGCCTGGCTGGGAAACCGGAAAGGGGTGCTCTCCTGGAAGCTGGACGGACTTACCATTGTCCTGACCTATTCAGGGGGGAAGCTTGTGAAAGCGGTAACCCGGGGAAACGGCGAAGTTGGAGAAGTTATAACAAACAATGCGAGAGTGTTCGCCAATCTCCCGCTGTCGATCGCCTATCAGGGCGATCTGGTGCTGCGGGGCGAAGCGGTGATCCGCTATTCGGACTTCTATAAAATGAATCAGGAAATTGAAGATGTGGGGGCCAGGTACAAGAACCCGAGAAATCTTTGCAGCGGTTCCGTAAGGCAATTGAACAACAAAATCACTGCGGAAAGAAACGTCAATTTCTTCGCCTTTTCCATCGTAAAGGCGGAGGGCGCCGATTTCAAAAATTCGAGGCTTGTTCAGATGGAATGGCTGAGGAATCAGGGATTTGAGGTTGTGGATTACAGAGAGGTGAGCGAAGGCACCATCGAGGAAGAAGTCGCCTGGTTTGCGGACCACGTGGCCGGAAACGACTTTCCGTCAGACGGTCTGGTGCTGACGCTGGACGACATCGCCTACGGAGAATCGCTGGGGGCTACCGCTAAGTTTCCGAGAGATTCCATCGCCTTTAAATGGAGGGATGAGCTCAGGGAAACGAAGCTGCTTGAAATCGAATGGAGCGCGTCCCGCACCGGCCTGATCAATCCTATCGCGGTCTTTGAACCGGTGGAGCTGGAGGGCACTACCGTCAGCCGCGCCAGCGTGCACAATCTGAGCATCATGGAAGGGCTGGAGCTGGGCGTTGGAGATACGATAGAGGTTTACAAGGCAAACATGATCATTCCGCAGGTTTCCGAAAATCTGACGCGAAGCGGGAATGTGGAGGTCCCGGTACACTGCCCCATCTGTGACGGAGATACGGTCATCCGGCAGGAAAACGGGGTGAAAGCTCTCTATTGTTCCAACGAGGAATGTCCGGCCAAGCATATCAAATCCTTTACCCATTTTGTCAGCAGAGACGCCATGGGGATCGACGGACTGTCCGAGGCGACTGTAGAAAAGCTCATCGACAGGGGGCTGATCAAGGAATATGCCGACATCTTCCATGTAGACCGCTATCAGAGCGAGATCACAGAGATGGAAGGCTTCGGAGAGAAATCCTTCCGGAACCTGGTGGACTCCGTCAATAAAGCGAGAAAGACAACGACGGTAAGGCTGCTGTACAGCCTGGGGATTCCCAATGTCGGGCTTTCCAACGCGAAAAATATATGCAAAAACTTTCGTTATAACTGGGCAGATATTCAAAACGCCGATTATGACCAGCTGATCCAAATCAATGGGATCGGCAGCGTGATGGCCAATGGTTACGTCAGCTTTTTCCAAAACGAGCATAACCGGCTGATCGTGGAAGATCTGCTCCGAGAAATCGAATTTGAGGAGCAGCCGGCGGCGGAACCCAGCTCCGAAGGGATACTTTCGGGACTGACCTTCGTCATAACCGGGTCTGTAGAACAGTTCAAAAATCGAAACGAGTTGAAGGAGGCCATAGAGGCCTTGGGTGGCAAAACCACGGATTCTGTCACCTCTAAGACCGACTACCTGATCAACAACGACAACCTGTCCGGCTCGTCGAAGAACAAAAAGGCAAAGGAACTGGGGGTTCCGATCATTACGGAGCAGCAGTTTCTGGACTGGATCAACGGTAAGGAAAGGCCGGAGGCCTGATAACAGGAAAGACCGAAGGGCATCGCCCTCCGGTCTTTCCCGGTTTTATGTGAGAATATGTGAGAAAACGAAATCGGATCATCGGAAGAGTTAGTACGGATATTCTGGACAATCTCCCAGAATCAATCCAGGTTGCGAAATTAATCCAGGATATTCTGAACGATCTCCCGGAATACGGCAGTATGCTTGTCGATGTCCGCTTCCGTCGTCACAGCTGTGATCAGTGCCATGTTGTGGAACGGCGTCATGAGGATGCCTCTGTTCAGGGATGCAAGGTGCATATACTGATCCAGCTCAAAGTCCACTGCCCCTTCCGCTTCTCCGCCGTTCTTTGCAGGTTCTTTTCTGAACCAGTATTCCGTCCGGCATCCGAGCTGGGTCGTGTTCCAGGGCAGGTCGAATTCGTTGATGACGCTCTGTACGCCTTCGTTGAATCTCGTTGCCAGCGGAATGTT
>CAMJRV010000250.1 GCA_946408315.1 uncultured Bacillota bacterium
ATATTGGACACTATTTAGGAGACGAGGTGCTGACAGTGCTGGCAGATAAGCTGAAAGCGCTGAGCCCGGAAAAGTTCCTTCCCGCCCGTATCGGCGGTGACGAATTTGTTATTTTATGCTATGGGGCTGGTTTGCCCGAGGCGACGGAAACGGCGGGCAGCATGCTGGAGCTGTTCAGTGAGCCTATCGTGATCCGTGACAACATCATTAATATCACATGCAGCATTGGAATCGCCCTCTATCCACAAGACGGAGACACGGTCAAGGAATTGTTTAAAAACGCGGATATGGCATTATACAGCGCGAAAGATAAAGGCAAGGATAAGCACTGCTTCTATCGGGATGAAATGAGCGCCCTGATGCAGTACAGGCTGGAGATGGAGGAGCAGCTGCGGCACGCCTATGTCAATCAGGAATTCATGCTCCATTATCAGCCCTTTTATGATTTGTCACAGAAGAGGGTCGCGGGGTATGAAGCTTTGATCCGCTGGAACAGCCCGCGGTACGGAATGGTCATGCCGAACCGGATCATACCGCTGGCGGAAGAGATCGGCCTGATCGGCAAGCTGGGAGATTGGGTCATCGACAGCGCTTTTGCTTTTGCAAAGCGTTTGCAGTCCCATGATCTATATATTTCCTGCAATGTTTCTCCCATGCAGCTGTCGCAAGCCGGTTTTGTTGAAAACGTACTGCAGAAGTTTGACCAGTATCAGTTGAGACGGGGAAGCGTTGCGTTGGAAATCACCGAATCATGTCTGATCGAATCCTTCGGCGACGTTTCGCAAAAGCTTGCGCTGCTGAGAGAAAAGGGGATACGGATCTATCTGGATGATTTCGGGACAGGCTATTCGTCTCTGAACTACCTGAAAAATTTGCCTGTGGACAAAATAAAGATCGATAAGTCCTTTATCGACGAGATCGTGAGCGTGGGAAACGGCAGCCAGATCCTGAAAACGATCATTATCCTCGCCCACGAGATGGGGATCAGAACGGTGGCCGAAGGCGTCGAAACGGCTGACCAGCTCGAATTTCTGGAGAGATATGGATGCGATCTGATCCAGGGATATCTGATCAGCAGGCCTAAGCCGAAGGAGGAAATCATCGAGCCGGAGAGTGGGGAGTTTTCATAACGATAAGAAAAGTGCAGGAATCAATGAACATTGATTTACTGCACTTTACTTTTTTAACGACCTTTGTATTTCTGCTGTGTGGCAAGACCGCCTCGAATATGGCGCTCTGCCTTATTATTATCTAAAACAGACTTGACCTCGTTGGCCAGCCCTGGGTTTATCTCAAGCAGCCTTTCCGTAATGTCTTTATGGACTGTGGATTTGGATACCCGAAACTTTTTTGCAGCCGCCCGGACTGTGGAGTTGGTTTCGAGTATATACCTCGCGAGCTCCAGCACCCGTTCTTCTATGTAATCCTTCATATTTTAGATTTCACCACCTTCATATATTTGTGCATTACTTATTGATTGGCTTACCCTCTTGCACTTTGTCAATGAAGGGTATCTGCCAAAGCAACCGGTTTTCTTTACAACATATATATGTAGGACGAGAGGGTGATATTCCATTTCCTGGCGGATGTATAAAAATACATTTTATATAATAAGTATGCAAAAATCCGTTGACTTTATTCAAAATAGGCGTATAATAATGAACTAAGATTCAGGCAGGAGAGAAGAAATCCATCCTGCGTGAGGATTTTCTGAGGAAAGATAAAAGAAGGAGCAAACTGATTGAGTTATAAAATTTTTATTGACGGACAGGAAGGGACCACAGGGTTAAAAATACGGAAAAGATTGGAGATCAGAGACGATCTGGAGCTGCTTTCCATCGACGAAGAGTATCGAAAGAATCCGGAAGTGCGGCTGGAAATGATGAGGCAGGCGGATCTTTCCTTTTTATGTCTCCCCGACAGCGCTTCAAAGGAGATTGCAGGGCTGGCAGGGCCGGGGCTGAGGATTCTGGATACCTCAACGGCTCACCGTACGCATCCGGAATGGGCTTACGGTTTCCCCGAGCTTGACGGGACCCAACGGGATCAGATCAGACGGTCGAACCGTGTTTCCGTTCCCGGCTGTCATGCGACGGGCTTCGTGGCTCTGGTGAAACCTTTGGTTTCCCAAAGGGTCATCGATACGGCACATCCCCTTGTCTGTCATTCCATAACCGGGTACAGCGGCGGCGGGAAAAGCATGATTAGCCGTTACGAAGGGGATGACAGGGGCGCTGCCCTCAACGCGCCGAGACAGTACGGGCTGGATCAGAATCATAAACATCTTCTGGAGATGACGGCCATGACAGGAATCGATTCCGCGCCGGCCTTTCATCCTATCGTCGCGGATTATTACTGCGGCATGCTGGTTACCGTAACGCTGCACTGCCGAATGATGGAGAAGCGGATGAACCCTGCGGAGGTATGGCAGGTGCTGGCGGAATATTATCAGGGACAGCCGATTATCCGGGTCAGGGAGCAGGCAGAGAAACCTGCCGACGGCTTTATGGAGGCCAATGCCCTTGCGGAAGCGGACGGCATGGAGCTATATGTCCTGGGGAATGAGGAGCATATCTCCCTTATGGCCAGATATGACAATCTCGGAAAGGGCGCGTCGGGAGCTGCGATACAGTGCATGAACATCATGCTGGATATGCCGGAGGATAAGGGGCTTATACTATGAAGATAGATTTACAAAAATATTGCGGCAAAACCATCGTGATAAAATACGGCGGGAATGCTATGATAAACGAAACGCTGAAGCGGTCGGTCATGGAGGACATCGTCCTGCTTTCCCAGGCCGGTATCAGGACCGTTCTCGTTCACGGCGGCGGACCGGAAATCAGCAATATGCTTTCCCGGATCGGAAAGCAGACGGAATTTATCGGCGGCCTTCGATATACGGATGAAGAAACGGCCGAGGTGGCGGCGATGGTATTGGCCGGAAAGGTGAATAAGGGCCTGGTTTCTTTGATCCAGCAGCAGGGAGGAAAGGCTGTGGGCCTCTGCGGCCTTGATGGAGGAATGCTCCTGACCGAAAAGCTGCAAGGTGAAGTCGATCTGGGCTTTGTCGGGGAGATTCGGGAGGTAGATGTCTCTCTCATCGAGCTGGCGCTGGAAAACGGATGGATTCCCGTGATCGCTACGGTGGGATCCGACCGGGAAGGCCATACATATAATATCAATGCGGATACTGCCGCTGCTGCGATTGCAGGCGCCCTTGCGGCGGAAAAGCTGATCTCCATGACCGACGTGAGAGGACTTCTCATGGATAAGGACAGAGAGAATTCGCTGATCCCAAGGCTAGGCGTCGGAGAGGTGCCGCAGCTCATTGAGCGGGGAATCATTTCAGGCGGCATGATTCCAAAGATACAGAGCTGTATTGACGGAATCCGGGAAGGAGTCGGGGAAGCCTCTATTATAGATGGAAGGATCGAGCATTCCGTTTTGCTTGAGCTGCTTTCAGACGAAGGAATCGGGACACGCTTCTGTCGGGAATAAGTGCGTAAAGCCACTGGAAGGGAAAGAAAGATGAACAGCACGGAAATGAAGGAAAGAGATCAAAAATATATTTTAGGCACCTATGCGAGAAACGACCTCTGCATTGAAAAGGGGTCAGGCGCTGTGTGCTACTCTCCGGAAGGAAAGCGGTATATCGACTTCTCCTCCGGTATCGGCGTGAACTCTCTGGGCTACAGCGACGAAGGCTGGGTCAAAGCGGTAAGCCTGCAGCTTCAGACGCTGCAGCATACGTCCAACCTGTTTTATACGGGACCTTGCGGCGAGCTGGCGGAACTGCTGATCGAAAGGACCAGATTTGATAAGGCTTTCTTCTGCAACTCCGGTGCGGAGGCCAACGAGGGAGCCATCAAGGCGGCGAGAAAATACAGTTTTTTAAAATACGGAGCGGGCAGATACGAAATTATCTCTCTGCAAAACTCCTTCCACGGCAGAACCCTGGCGACCATTACGGCTACAGGACAGGAAGACTATCATAAATACTTTGATCCCTTTGTGGAAGGGTTTTCCTATGCGAAGGCCGGTGATATCGAAGACCTCAGAGAAAAGGTCACCGATAAGACCTGCGCCGTTATGGTGGAACTCGTGCAGGGAGAGGGCGGCGTCAACACGCTGGACACCGGTTTCGTCAAAGCGGTCTGCGACCTGTGCAGGGAGAAGGATATTCTCCTGATCGTCGATGAGATCCAGACGGGGATCGGCAGGACGGGAAAACTCTTTGCCTATGAGCATTTCGGAATCCGACCGGATCTGGTGACCGTGGCAAAGGGGCTGGGCGGCGGTCTTCCTATCGGTGGCATCCTGTTCAGTGAAGGCTGCTCTCATGCGCTGGTACCGGGAGACCACGGCACCACCTTTGGAGGAAATCCTGCGGTATGCGCGGGAGCCGTCGAGGTCATGAAGCGGATCGATGAGGAATTTCTCGGCCAGGTTGCCGAAAAAGGCGCCCTTATGAAGTCGGAAATTGAAAAAATGGAAGGCGTTTCTGAGGTGACAGGACTTGGCATGATGGTGGGGGTCTCTTTGGAGAACAAGGACGCCAAAGCTGTTGTGAAAAAAGCGCTGGAGCTTGGACTGGTCGCATTGACGGCCAAGGAAAGGATCAGACTGCTGCCTCCCTTGAATATTACTTATGAGGAACTGAAGGCCGGGCTTGGGATTTTGGCAGAAGCGGTGAAGCAGACGGACAGCTGTACGGAGTGAACGGAAGGAGAATATATGAAAGATTGCGATAAGATAACAGTACGGGAGGAAAGACCGGCTTATCTGATCCTTGAAGATGGAACGGTATTTCAGGGAAAAGGCTTCGGAGCACAGGGAACGGCTGTGGGAGAGGTGG
>CAMJRV010000251.1 GCA_946408315.1 uncultured Bacillota bacterium
ATCCTAACAATGAAAACCATGACTGAATCCCGCGAAAATTACTTGAAAACAATCCTGATTCTCAAGGAACAACATGGCGCAGTGCGTTCTGTGGATGTTGCCGAAGCGCTTGGGTTTTCACGCCCAAGTGTCAGTCATGCAGTTAAGCTGCTGAAACAGGAGGGGCTGTTGGAAATCGCCGCAGACAACCATCTTGAACTTACAAAAGAGGGGTTATGCCTTGCCAAAACTATTCGTGAGAGATACGATTGCCTTACACAGGTATTGTCTGAATCTCTTGGAATGGACTCGGACGCGGCAAAGGAATACGCTTGCCGAATGGAGCATATTTTGAGTGAAGAAGTCGTTTCTCTGCTAAAGAAAAAAACAATCATATAGTTTTATGCAATTGGCCGTTTTCTATAGTCAGCTTCATATTCTTCCACTTATCGCCCAACAAGCTTGTTTCTTTCCACTCTTCATTTTCAAGAATATATTCATGGAGGAGAATGTCATACCCATTGGTAAGTCTGACAAAATCAAACCGATAGCTTTTTCCGTTTCCGGACGCATAAATGCTGATCCTATCGTCTTTTTGCTCGGTTCGGTCTATTTTATCAATCAATTTTAAATTACTGCCGTAAACGATTTGCACTACGGCGTCAGAAAGATAAAACCAGCTGTGCATGGGCGCACAGAGAAAATCCTCGGGAATATAGTAAACATCCTTAATCCTCCAGCCCTTATCAGGAGTTTGCTCAACCGCAATCAGACCGTAATAGTAGGCAAATTGACTGCCTGGATAATACTCCTCGCCGTCGTTTACTTTCGCCCCGGTTATCACCTCTATTTCAACCATATAGTATTTCGTGCTTTGCGGTGTACCGGGAGGTGCGTATGCAGGGATCAGTTTCAAAAGTGTTGTATAGCCTATCCCGCGAAATGAATCAACATACTGATTAAACGGCATCTCCTTTTGCTTTGCTTTTGTCAGCAATTCGTATGAATAGGGATAAGGCAATCCGGACCATCCAATCGTACCGCATCCACCCGAATATCCAAGCATATTGGAGGCTTCCCGCAATATTCCATAGTATGCGAGAATCAAATCCTCGGGCTTTTCAAATTTCTTTGCTACCAGCGGTGGTTTTTCATTATCTTTTCGGAAATCCTGGAATGTGTATGGATTCGGGTATGGAAGCGCTTTGGACGGCCTCTGAAAGCGTTCACTGCTGAGATCCTCTTGATTTATTACCGGTCTGTACTCGTCTGAACTGCGCAATGATGAATGAAGCAGCCCTCCGGCAATAATTTTGCTTGACGGCTTTGCAGACAAGTTTATTAAATTGGGCAGTGCAATGCAGCAGATAACTCCAAGCAAAACAACGCAGATGGTTGAGATAAAGGCCCTTTTTCTTTTTTTTATTACCATAATCGTCCCCTCCATATACAAATATATGAAACGGCAACGATTATAACTTCAAATAAAACAGATTTTGTTCATTAAATTCAAGGAGAAAAAGATTATGTTAAACAGGATTACCAAGCTTTTAGAGAAACCCCTGCTCTACACAAAATCAGAGGCTGCATTCTGGAATGACGAACACATTTCGGCGCAAATGCTGAGCGCGCATCTTGACCCCGAATTTGAAGGCGCGAGCAGGAAAAAGTCGTTTATTGAAAAATCCGCTTTGTGGATAGGGGAAGCCGTACCACCTTCAAGCTACCCCTCTCTTCTGGACATTGGCTGTGGTCCCGGAATATATGCCGAAAAATTTGCAAAAATGGGATACCAGGTAACCGGCATTGACTTTTCTAAGCGGTCGATAGAATATGCAAAAAACTCCGCAACCGAACAAGGTTTAGACATCACCTATCATTATCAGGATTATCTGACTATGAATCTGAATCAGATTTTTGATTTTGCTGCAATGATCTACTGTGATTACGGCGCATTGTCTTGGGCGGATAGACAAGCGATCATGCAAAAGGTACTTGATCATCTGAAACCCGGTGGGAAGTTCTTGCTGGATGTGTTTGGGATGGCTGAATACAACAGCTTTGAAGAAAAAAAGACATGGGAAGTCTGCCATAACGGCGGCTTCTGGCGTGTAGGAAAATATGTTGCACTAAACGAGTGCTATAAATATTCAGATCATGTGACATTGGAGCAAATCTCAATCATTTCTGATTGGGAAACAGCCGCTTACTATTTGTGGAACACCTACTTCACAAAAGAAACGATCATGAAAGAGGCGACTGACGCAGGATTCAAGGTATGCAGCGTATTTGGCGATGTTGCAGGCAGCCCTTATCAGGATGATGGCCCCACGATCGCCATACTGTTGGAAAAATAATCTATAGCCTTTATGAGTTACCCATATAAAAAGACAAACCTGCCTTTCACTACGTGAAAAGTGGGTTTGTCTATGATCGAACGCTACCTATTCAATTCTTCAATCGCATGGGTCAACATATCAATAGCCGCTGGAATGGCCTCTTCATCAATATCAAACTCCGGATTATGAACCGGTTGAGTCGTATCGGTTCCGATACCTGCGTAAGTGACGATTCCTCCATTTTCCCGGACTTTGTTCATCATGACTGCTGCATCGTCGGTTCCGCCTATGCTGCCCTCAAAATAAATCTTCTCAAACCAAGATACCTTGCCTGCAGCCCTCTGTATGACTTCCATCATGGCATCGTCACTCTGTGAGGATGGTATCTCACCGAAGTCATTAACGGAGTATTCCAGATCATATGACCTTGAAGCGCCATCCAGAACATCGAAAACTCTCTTTCGAGCATATTCTGATATTTCCTTATTCTGTCCTCTGTACTCTACGCTCATAAACGCGTTCGGTGCGATGGTGTTGGCTACGACGCCTGCATTGAGCACACCCACATTGACTCTGCAGAGTCCCGCTTCGTGCGGAGCGATGGTATGTATGTTGAGCGCAGCCGTGCAGGCAGCAAGCAATGCATTTTTACCTTCCTGTGACGCACCGCATGGATGAGCAGCTCTGCCCTTGAAAGTCACATCCAGCTGACAGTCACTCAGGAAGTCTTTGCATCCGCAGCAAATTGTATTTGACGGCAGCGGATATCCATCCCCGGTCAAAGCCACATGTATGGAAATAAAGTTTATCACGTCATCCAGGTGACCTTTGTCCACGATAGACTGAGCGCCATAGTACGTTTCCTCTGCCGGTTGGAAAATCATCCTGATCTTTCCCTTTAATGTATCCTTTCGCTCCATCAATGCCTGTGCCAAACCAAGTCCCATAGCAGTGTGCGCATCGTGCCCGCAGGCGTGGACATGCCCTTCATTGCATGATATATAATCTTCATCAAAAGGTCTGTAACCTTCTCTCTTTGGCTCCTGATACGGCAGGCAGTCAATATCAAAACGAAGCGCGGTTACCGGTCCTTCTCTCCCTGTGTCAAGCTCTGCGATTACGCCAGGATAACCCTCTGTCCTCTCAACATATTCCGGTTTGGCGCCTTGCGCGACGGCACGTTCCTTCTCCATCTTCTTTTCTTCATCACTGAGCATTTCAAAGGAAAGTGTATTCTCATCGATTACATCGGTTCCCATGAGACAGGTGTATCCCATCTCCTCAAGAATCTCCGCAATCCTGGCGCTGGTTCTGATCTCTCTCCATCCAAGCTCAGGATAGCGATGGAATTCTCTTCTATACTCAATAAATTTATTCATTTTCTTTTTCCTCTCTGTCTTTTACAATTTTCTGCTGCCTGCACTCATCCAAAGCCTCTCCCAGCAAGGTGATGCCTCGACAGATCTCATCATGGGTGACATTGGAAAAGCACATTCTAAGATGCCCTTTTTTTCTATTGCAATTCTTGTAAAAAACCCATCCCGGCATTACTAATACGCCTTTTTCTTCGGCAAGCTTGCACAGCTCGCGCTCATTGATATCGTCAGCCAGTGTACACCAAAGCAGCAGGCCGCCTGCCGGTTTCTGATAAGTAATGCCCTTATCCGCAATTTTATCCAATTCACTGCAGAGCAGGTCCAGTCTGGCGGAGTATTCACTGCGCACCACTTTGACATGACGATCATATTCACCGGAGTCAATATATTCATTCAGAAAATACTGGCCGATTCCGCTTACGATGGTCTCGTCCACGCTAAGAGCATAGCCCATCATGTCTATGAAGTCGGATGGTCCTACTGCGTAGCCAATCTTCATCATATATGGAAAAATCAAGGTATAGGAATACACATAAATCACGAGTTTATTTGCATCCAGTGCATAGAGGCTTGGTGATATCCTCTCTGTGTAAGAAAACTCCTGCTGGTAGTCCTCCTCGATGATCGGCACATTATAAGCATTTGCCAACTGAAGCAAAGTCTGCCGTTTCTCCAGAGACATCGTAATCCCCGTGGGATTGTGGAAGTTAGGCTGGGTATAGATGAACTTTGGATTGTATTTCCCGATTGCATCCTCCAACAGATCCATCCGCATACCGTCCTCTTCCATAGGGACAGTAGCAATATGAATTCCGCGATTATAGAAAATACTGGCGTTATCCGGAACAATCGGTTCTTCTGCTACAATCCAGTCTCCTTCGCGCAGATATAGGGTAATCAAATAACTGATGGCCTGATTGCTCTCTCCCGTGATCTGCACATTTTTCGGCATAACATAGATGTTCTGGCGAGTCAGCAGGCGGCAGATATTTTCTTTCAGGCGCTCGGTTTCTCTGCTGAACTCAGCCATGTGGTCTTTCTCGCTGTTGCTGAAGATTCTTCCTGCCACATGCTCCATTTTCAAAACCGGACTCAGCTTTCTATCCATGATCATACCGCCAAAAGAAATCGCGTCGTTTGTCTCCGAGTTCCAGTA
>CAMJRV010000252.1 GCA_946408315.1 uncultured Bacillota bacterium
GGATAAAGGCGGAAAAGCGGTTATTGAATATTTCTATGATGGGGGTCGTATTTTTCATCGTGGCGGAAGGCGTCATGGTCCTGATTACCTCTTCCCAGTCAATCCTCATGGACGCGGTTTATGGAGCCGCGGACCTTCTGATGATCCTGATCTCCATAAAAATAATTCCGATTTTATACCGGCCTGCGACGGAGAAAAATCCCTTTGGATTCTCTCAGATGGAATCTATTTTTATCACGATAAAAGGCTCGATGCTGACCGCCGTTACCGTCGGTCTGGTCCTGAACAACATTCAGATCATGCTGAAGGGCGGGAACCATGTGGCCTTCACAAACATTGCCGTCTTTGAGCTGGCCGCGGGGATCGTCAGCTGCGGCATCCTGCTGGTGCTTTCCAAACAGAATAAAAAGCTGGATTCCCCTCTTGTCCAGGCGGAAGTCAGCGCCTGGCTGATCGACAGCGTCGCAAGTATCGGTCTGGCAATTGCCTTTCTTCTGCCGGCGGTTGTGCATAACGGCTGGATGCAAGACTTTTCCCCATATCTGGACCAGGTGGTAGCGATCGTGCTCTCCGCATTCATCCTGCCGATGCCGATCAGAATGGCGATTTCCGGTCTGCGGGACCTGTTCCTGATCGCTCCCGATGAGGAGACGGTCACTTCCATTAAGGAGCTCAGCCAGGGGATTTTAGACGAATATCAGATGCGGCAGACGACGTGCGAGATCATTAAAACGGGCAGAAAGATATGGATCAGCATCTACTTCAAGAGCAAGGATGATATGGTTTCATTTTCCATGATAAAGGAAGCGCGAAATAAGCTGGAAGAGGAAATTAAAAAAGAATATCCTGATTTATATGTGGAATTGGTTCCCGAGTTTGAATATTAAAAACGTCTATCCGTCTATTGGCTATTGGCCGCTTTGTTTCCGGAATACCCCGACCTGAAGCCGGAACATTTTCGTCATCTTTTCTTCCAGGTCATAGTTTCCGTCTTTCAGTCCCCAGTCGAAAATAACGCCCCGGGCTATGATGAAGAGGAGATCCAAAATCTCTTCGGGCGTCTTTTCGTCCGTAATTTCGTTTTTTTCCTGGCCTTTCTGGATGATATCCTCCAGTATGGTCTGCATCAGCCTGCCCTTTTTCAGGAAAAACTTGTTCTCCGTACTGTAGAGGTGGGTTGTGAAGCCGATATGGGTCTGTGCGGAATACCGCGCGTAATATTGAAAGTATTCGACGATCTGATCCGGCGCGCTGTCCGACTTCAATTTGTTCATGACGTTTTCTTCAAAATAATTGTCCGCCCTCTGATATACCTCGAACAGGATATCGTCCTTTGATTTAAAGTAATGATAGAACGCACCGACCGACACCCCTGCTTTTTTGCTGATATCTTCGATGGTAATATTGTTAAAGCCCTTTTTCGTCATCAGGCTGTGGGCCGTATCGAATATTTTATTGCGTGTCTCGACAGCCTGGAGCTGCCGGCTTGTTAACTTCTTTTTCTGCAATTTGTCACACCTTTTTCCTAAGCTTCTTAATTGTGTTTATCATAAAACATATGACCGCCATTGTCAAAAGATAATTTCCTGAGCCAAACTGTTTACAAATCGGGAGAGCCGCCGTATAATAAACATAAATTATAGAATATAATTCGGTGAATATTATTCGTTAAATCACAATTGTAATTCCTGGAGAAAAATATGGGAGAAAACAGAATATCGGACAAGAAGGTCATCAATTCCTTTTGCGACGTACTTCCGTATCTTAAAGATATGTTTGAGGAGGACGTTTCCTTTGCGATGACCGATACGGAAAAATACCTGCTGTCGGTCAACGGCAGGGAGCTGGTATTTAAGATTCGCGAAGGAGACCCGATTCCGGAGGGGGGAGCCGTAAAGGAAGCGCTGAAAACCGGGAACTCCGTCATAAAGAACGTATCGGGAGAAGTTTACGGGATCCCGTTCCGCTCCTACGCGATTCCGCTGAAGCACGACTGCCGGATCGTCGGCGTCTTTGTTCTGGGAAAAAGCTTTGCCAGAAAGGAGCAGATCTTAACGATCGCGCAAAAGGTGGCGTCCGCCATTCATGAAACGTCGGATGCGATGGGAGACCTCGTGCAGGGTATCAAATCCATAGAGCAGAAAAACCTCCTGCTGCTGGATCACATGAAACAAGCCAGTAAAAAGACGGACGAAACCAATAAAATTGTGAACTTTATTCAGAACATATCGACTCAAACCTACCTTTTGGGGGTCAACGCCTCTATCGACGCGGCCAGAGCCGGAATATACGGAAAAGGCTTTGAGGTCGTAGCCCAGGAGATAGGAAGCCTGTCGCAGACGATAAAGGAATCGATCGCCCAGATCGATGATATTCTGGACTACCTGACAAAATCCATCACGATCGTGACGGGCGGGCTGGATGAATCCATGGGGATTTTTATGGATCAGTCAAAGGACCTGGATAAGATTGCCGGCGCAATCGCCGAATTAAAAGATACTTCCTCGAAGCTGGAACGGCTTTCAGAGTCGTTCTAGAGGAAATGCCGCCCGGCAGCGCCGGGCGGCATTTCTTTCATGAGTACCTTTCACTCGCTGTCTGTTCAGACGCTAATATCTGCACATATCTCCGAGGCCTCTTTCGATCATGCACAGGCCTTTGCCCGCGCACTTGATGGCGTGGCAGAGGCATTTTTCCGCTTCGGCAAGCCTGCCGCAGCAAATATCCTTCAATACGCTGCAGAGGTCCTTGAGTACGTTGCAGAGGATGCGGACTCCTTCCCGGAATTCTCTTAAATTCTCACTATCCAGCGGAATGCGGAGTTGGCACAGGCCCGTTCTGATCATGTTCAGCCCTTCTTTTATATGGTGAATCCCGTTGACGACGGCGAGCTGTGCCTCGTACTCGTTTTCACAGCGAAGGAATTTCAGCGCCTTGCAGAGTTCCTCAAGCCCGCGCCGAATACGGTCCTGGCCGATCAGAATGTTCTGAACGCCTCCCAACCGGCCGCTGCCGGGGCAGTTGGTTATATATGAATTCATCGTATTGTCCTCCAGTTTTTAAAATCATGACCCAATGATGGGTACTATATTATATGAAGAAGACGGCGGGATGGAATGCGGAAATCCAAATGAATTCGCAGGAATCAAAAATGGTTTTTGATCTTTTCCGCAGTGAGAGGATTGAATAATAAATTAAAAGGAGTAAAATACTGGTAGCGTGTCAATGCTAACTTTTAGAATCCATCATTTGAAGGGAAAGGATGTGGTAAACATGGATTCGACAATAAAGAAAAAAAACGGGGTTCCTCCTCACGGCGGAATCGACAAGCTATTTTACAAGACGATGTTCAAGGATTTATTCTCAGATCCATGCACGGTTCGGTTCTGGGATGGAGAAGAGGAGCATTACGGAGAGGGAGAGAGCAAATTCTGTCTCATTTTCAATGAGCCGGTCCCCAAGGCGGATATCATCAATGATCCGTCCCTTGCCTTCGGGGAAGCTTACATGAACGGGGTCGTCGATATCGAGGGCAGCGTGAGAGAAACCATAGAATCCCTGTACAATAACCGCAGCAGCTTTCTGCGCCAGGGCCACCTGTATAACAAAGCGGTGAGGCTGCTGTCCAACAACAAGAAGCGAAGCAGGGAGAACATCGAGCATCATTACGATATCGGAAATGATTTCTATAAACTCTGGCTGGACGAAACCATGACCTATTCCTGCGGATATTTTGCCGCGGAAAGCGATACCTTGTGCCAGGCCCAGAAGAACAAGGTGGACTATATCCTGAAAAAGCTGAATCTGAAGGAAGGCCAGACTTTACTGGACATCGGATGCGGCTGGGGACAGCTCATCATCAGCGCCGTCAAGCGGTACAACGTGAAAGCCCTTGGGGTCACCCTCAGCGCGGAGCAGCACGCCAGGGTAACAGAGCGCATCAAGGAAGAAGGCCTTGAGGACAATCTCCGGGTGGAGCTGACGGACTACCGGGAACTGGCGGGAAGCTCCTTTGACCGTATCGTGAGCGTGGGAAGGCTGGAGCATGTGGGAAAAGACCATCTGCGGGAGTATTTTTCCCATGTGAATCAAATGCTGAAGGACGGCGGCGCTTCGCTGCTTCACTGCATTACCGGCATCCACGAGGGAAACGGCGGCACCAACTCCTGGATCAATAAATATATCTTCCCCGGCGGGTATATTCCCAGCATTCAGGAGCTGGTCGCTCACATTTGCGGCGAGGAGTTCCAGCTTGTAGATGTGGAAAGCCTGCGGCGGCATTACGGCAGAACGCTGGAACGCTGGGCGGAAAATTTTGAAAAGGCTCTGCCTGAGATCAGGAAAACCAGAGACGAGGTCTTTATCCGCATGTGGAGAATGTACCTGAATTCCTGCGCGGCCTCTTTCAACAGCGGGAATATCGACCTCCATCAATTCCTTTTCACAAAGGGAGTCAGCGATGATATCCCGTGGTGCAGAGATTATTTATACCGTGCCTGCTGAGAAGATCAAAAGTTAATCATCACCCGAACTTGAATTGCGGTTTCCGGATTTTTGAGGGAGGGTGATTTTTTGTCTGTCATGAGATCATAGAAGGATTCTTGATAAAGGCCACAGAATGGATTTTGATCGATTGATTATTCGGAGAAATCTTGATACAATAAAAATTTAGGACAGCTTGGAAATGGGGTGGGAAGATGGATGGGAACCAGCCAACGAAAAAGAATAGAGCGGAAGCTTTGATCCGGAAGAATCAGCAGAAATTCAGATGTCCGATATGCAATGGGCCGATGACGCTGCGTGACAGCTTCAGCCTGACCTGCAGC